>NBMH01000094.1 GCA_002084875.1 Anaerolineaceae bacterium 4572_78
GGTATGCAAACAAGAAAGGTTTTCAAAACCTTTCTTGTTTAACGAAACATGACATTTTTCATTATGTCTACGCCGTGTTACATGACCCAAAATATCGAGAGAAATATCGTTTGAATCTCAAGCATGAATTTCCGCATGTTCCGTTTTATGATGATTTTTGGCAGTGGGCGACATGGGGTAAACAGTTGATGGATTTGCATGTCAATTTTGAGGAGGTGGAGCCGTATCCGCTTATTCGCCAAGACAAGAAAGGTTTTGAAAACCTTTCTTGTCTTAAGCCCAAGCTCAAAGCTGATAAACTGCATGGTCGAATCATCCTCGATGACATGACGACTTTGGAGGGAGTGCCAGAAATTGCATGGGAATATAAACTCGGCAATAGGTCGGCGTTGGAATGGGTACTCGACCGCTATAAGGAACGCAAGCCTCGTGACCCGACGATTCGAGAAAAGTTTAATACGTATCGTTTTGCCGATTATAAGGAGCATGTGATAGAATTACTTTGTCGAGTTTGTCGAGTGAGTGTAAGAACTATGCAAATTATGCGGGCAATGGAACAGACCGCGAAGGGAAGTGAATAATTACTTGGCATGCTAAAGCACGGCTTTAGTACTCCATTTTAACAATATGGGCAATCTTAAATTGTATGTCAACACATTAAATATCATCCTTTTGATGATTATCGTTATAGAAATTCAATTTTTTGGGGAAAATGAATTTCCTGATATTGAAATCGTTTATTCTCAATCCGAGTCGGAATCAACGCTATGGCAGGGACAAGTTGTGCGGATGATACCTGATTCACCTGTGAGTGGAGCGGCGGCTATTCACGTTCATGTCATTGGGAAAATAAATGAACCGATTGAAATCCGTAAAGGAGAAATTGTACTAACAGGATTATCAGGTTCAAAGGTTGAATATGGTCCCTTTGCCAGTGAATTTGCTCCTCTTTCTTATGGATTATGGCTTGTTTCTGTACCAAATTTGAGAGCTGAAGTGGCAGTCGAGGTAAATAGTACCAGTACTTTCGTGGTTGAATTTGTGGAAGTTCCAATTATTCAACCGACATCCACGCCTACCCCAACGACGACTCCAACAAAAACGATTGTTATTCCTACAGAGACACCATCTCCTTCAGCGACATTGATACCAACGTTTACCCCACGACCAACCTACACCTTATCAGCGACGAAAACACTTATCCCAACCTATACATCTAACCCGCCCCATGTTACACTCCCCATGTATTTTTGGAAAGGGAAATTATTTAAAAATACAAGCCATTCTAGTCATACTAACAATCAGTCATCCATCATCATTGTGCGAGTTTATAAGCACATGGAAAAAATCATAACCTTGCAACATAGTTTGGAACATAAAATGACATGCGAAACAGACCAACATTACTTTTGTTTATTTCAAGGCTTATCAGCAGGAGTTTATACTATAAACCTCACAAATCCTGATGGGCAGTATAAATTATTTGTAGATGGTATTGGTTTTGCTCGTGTTGATTTTACGAAACATACTCGTTCAATAATAACACCTGACATTACTCAAATACCTATAATTGGTAGTGGTGCCAGACAAAATTTACCTACACCAACCAAAACGATGAAAGTGTATCTGCCAACAGCCACGTCAAAATTAATACCCACTGAAGTAGGTACGGTTTCCCTACCGCACATACCCACTGAAGTTGGGACTCTAATTACTGAGATGACTCCGACATTTATGCCAACGGTTACAGCCACTCCTACCCCTACTGTGGCTATTATTTGGATTGCTGAAGTGTTGGTAAATACCAGCCAACCTGACAAGAACTTAGGGGCATGGTCTGTTCTCACTATAGAAATGCCTGGTTATGGTGGAGTACGTGTGATTATTCAATCGGAAGGTGGTTTTGACACTACATGTGTTACGGGAACAAAACCTGAATTGGGCAAGGCAATTTGTCAAGTAGGAGGATTGTCTGCTGGATTGTATAAGATTTTTCCTCAAGATATTCCCATTTTCATAAAAGTGCCATTGGATGGAAATGGACATGCCCATGTCGTTTTTCGTCAAGAGTATGCCCCATGACGGTGCCATTACTTAGATTCATTCGTTCATGGGCATTGCTTGCTCTTATACCTTTTATGCTTATGTCAAACCAAGGTTTGACGCTCCAAGGTTTAACACTTTCTGAAAAAACATTTTGGGCTGTGTGGCATTATACCCACATACCACCATGGTTAAGTTGGATTCTTGTCTTGTTGATGTGTACGCTTGTCATTCCCAGTTGGAACAGAAAAACACAAAAAGGAATTTGCCTTTTATGGAACATGTTACCATTGAAAAACAATTCACATTTATGGCATGTGATTCTATCTGTTTGTGCTGTGCCGATATTTTGGGTTTTCCGTTTAGGACATTTGCGTTGGGGGGATGCTCAAATTTTAGTGGCGGGCTTAGCTCAAACAGATGACATAGCCGTTATCTATAATTGGCAGTCTCCTCTTACAGTTTATTTACATCAACGATTGTGGGCATGGCTGTTTTATCCTCATTTCGGATGGGGCATGGATACCGTTTATGCTTTTGTCAGCGTGTTATGTGGTGGCATGTTTGTTTTCGTTTTGCTAAATCTAGCACATGATTTTGCTAGAACTCCCATTGAAAAAAGTCTCATTGTCGGTTTAGTATTGACCACAGGGACAATGCAATTATTTTTTGGTTATGTTGAAAACTACACAATTATTTCACTGGGAATAGTTGTATTTTTGTGGCTTGGCTTACACTCATTACAAGGAAAAGTGCCGCTTTGGGCAGTTACATTATCGCTATCTATCACAAACTGTTTTCATCCCTCTACGGTTATTTTATGGTTTGCCGTAATTTACTTGGTTTGGGTAAATCGTCATGAAAAGGCATGGCATCAGTTATTACTCGAATTGATTTTGCCTCCATTGATTATCAGTAGTAATCTTTTGATGATGATGGAGTTAGGAAATCATGGGCTTGAATCGCTTTTTGGAGATGACCGACCAGGCGGAAGTGACCATATTTGGTTTGTACCTCTTTTCAATATCACAAGCGACTGGGAAACATATACCATGTTTTCAATGGCTCATTTGACTGATTGGGCAAATTTGCATTTTTTACTTTCCGTTTTTGGTTTGCCTGTTCTTGGAATTATTGTTTGGAATAAGATGGTAAGATTAGTTTCAAAAGGACATACTAAACTTCAGAAGCAAGCGATTCAATTGTTCCCAAAAAACGAATTTCTACATACCCAATGCTGGTTCCTAGGCATCGCTAGCCTGTCATACTTATTATTCACATGGGTTTGGAACGCAGATTATGGTATCAGAAAGGACTGGGATTTATTCAGTCCTTCTGCAATTGTTTATTCGCTTTTGTTGGCATGGTTATTCATTGAGACGACCGACGATAAGGATACTTTGGCTCAAGGCACTATTGTAATTGTGGCGGTATCTGCATTGCATGCAATGACATGGATTGTATCAAACACGTAATGTTCACAAACACCCTTCACATCCCCAATGGTCTCGCAAAAATTCGATGGCTTTGATTAACTGAATATCACCCTTTTGGAAAAGTTCATCCATGCTTAATTGTTCAACATAGTTTGGTGAAAGAAAAATACCATAATTTGGTAGCTTGACAATAATATCGGGTGTGATACCTTTATTTCGTATTTGTCGTCCATCGGCGGTCAACCATTCTGATGTTCCCAATAACAACTGCGAGCCATCACTCAATGTAAAAGGGGTGAGTACGGTTCCTGTACCAAAAGTCGTTTCGCCAATTATCGTACCGCGTTTATGGTCTTGAATTGCTCCCGCTAAAATTTCAGCGGCGCTAGCTGAAAATTGATTGACTAGAATGACCAAAGGAATGTCATGGGCAATACCACCAGGATAAACAGAATATTTATTACGCTTGTTATTAACATCTGCTTGTTGCAAGACGACACCTTCGGCGATAAATTGGCTGGCAACTTCTATTGATTGACTAAGCAAGCCGCCGTTATTACTCCGAATATCGAGTATGATGGCTGTGGCACCTTGTGCTTGTGCCTCAGTTAGGGCTTTTTTCATTTCATCATTTGCAGTCTCACTAAAACTAACGAATCGAATTAGGGCAATATCCGAATTGGGAATAAATGTCCAATCAACCACTGGGATGACGATTTTATCGCGGATAATGGTTACGGTGTATGGTTTGGTTTCGTATTGATGCAGAAATGTGATTTCGACAGGCGTATTTTTGGGTCCCTTCACATTGCGGGCAATTTCATCGACTGTCCATGCGGTTGCGTCTTCACCTTCGACTGCGATAAATAAATCCCCCGCTTTAATTCCTGCTCGGTAGGCGGGTGTGCCTTCAATTGGGTTGATGACAAATGGGCGGTCTTTTCTATCTAAGCCAAGATAAATTCCGATTCCAAAGAAACTGCCTTGTAGCGATTCCTTATGACTTTGGGATTCATCTGGAGTCATGAATCGTGTATGACCTTCATCACCTAATGCATCTGTTATTGCTTTCAAGGCAATGTAGGTTAGTTCATCGCTGTCAATTTTATCACGGTCAATGAAGTGGGTTTCGATAAGTTGCCAGGCTTCCATGAAAACATCAAATTTTAATGATGTGTTATCAGCATGGACATCCATAATTTGTGGTAGAATGCCTATTTGGTTGCTGATGGCTCCTAGCATGAAGCTGAAAATTAATAATCCAATAAGTATGAGATGATGTAGCAAGTGTTTTGTATGCATATTTGTTTTTTCCTTAAACCATAGTGATGGATAGGGCTGTGTAGCGAAAAAGCTTGCATTTTCATGTCAAAGCTTGCTTTGAACAGCCCTAACAGTAGGGGCGTATGGCCATACGCCCCTACAACTAGCATTGAACAGCTCTATCCTGGGGTATTGTTGTTAACAGAATATATAGGGATTTATGGCATAAATCCTACACGACGATAAGATATGTGTCTCCTACATGTTCTACCTGAAAAAATAGCGTTGAACAGCCCTCGGTAGTATGTTGACTGACGAAAAGGATAACAAAAAAGGTCCAGTGAACCTCACTGAACCTCTTAGATCCGACATTAAATTTACACAAAAGCAACAATTTTCAGACCAACTAGAAGCCATCACACCATTTATGCATGGTCTACACAGGTCAAAACACTGCATTCTGTGTTTTGTAAAACCCTCTTATTTTAAGAGCTTCTAACCAGTCTTTTTCCATGAACTTCCAATTTTTGTATAGATCCTCCCTTACCAGAGTATTCTTTGAATAAAGAAATTTTACAGAAAAAGTTATCCGTGAGCCACCCAAGCCAAAAGGCGTTGGATTTCCTGCTTCCCAGACGACCACTGCCCCGCAGGGCTACAACCTTATCATCTTATCGTCTCCACAGACATTTCCACCTTCCCGCCGCTCTGAACGGTAGGTTGCTCTCATTATAGCACATTTTAAGGTTGATGTCAATCATTTTTTCATCGTTTTGCTCTACGATTAACCTACGCTGTAAAATTCGTGTTTTCCAATTGCGAACCAACTAGACAAGAAAGGTTTTAAAAACCTTTCTTGTCTTTATTATTGTTATTTTAGCACTATCGGCATGTAAACATCATAACCAACTTTTGCACCAATGGTAAAGGCTTCTGGACCATGTACAGAACTGTAATAGCCCGTCAAATCATAAGCTACGAGATACCATTCATAATCACCATTGGTTAATGGTACGGCTGGTGTATAAGGTGAACCCTTAGTTTCATAACAGGTAGCACCTGTTGTATCTAATTTTTCACCCGTCGAATGTAATTTAATATCAGTTGGACAATCAACTTGCTTAGCCAAATTTGCTTCTGATAAAGCACCATTATCAAGTGGACCAAAAAGGATGATGATGTATACATCTATACCATAATTGTCTTGACCATTTAAGAAGCTAAAGAAGAAGTTAAGTAAATCAAGAAATGTTTGCCCATTGACAGGAAAGTACATTGGTGGGTTATCAGGATTACCAGGATTATCCCCTGGATCAACATTGTCAAAATCAGGTGGCACCGTATCCACGGTGACATGGGCAGTTGCTTCACTCTCATATCTATCATTTGAATCTGCTGTAAAGGATGTCCACCTTGCGGTGTTGGTTATACTAGCAGATATGACAGTCGATACCAATTCGGTGTGTGATTCACCATCAGCAAGCGTAAAACTAGTATCACCATCTAAGATAGTACCAAGTTGGTCATCCACCAAAGAGTGGGTAATGAAAGTAACACTTGTTGTACTAACATTAGTTGCCTTAAAGCAATATGTCACCTCTGTGTCTGGTTGTACAAAAATTTCTGTATCAGTAGCACACACGCCTGATTCTGTGCCAACAGTTTTCTCAAACCTGATGCCTGGTCTAGTGACTGGACGAGGTATAGGTGTTACCAACACTTGATTTGATGTACCTGTAGCTGTGATGTAATCAAAGCCAGGTATGGTAATATTTTGTGATTTCCAGTAGGCTATATTGATTACACTTAACTCAGTAATATAATAGGTATGAGTGATGATAACCGTTTTACCTGGCTCGATTTGGAATCCGTAATCATCATCCACAATGGTACCGATTCTATCATCAAACAAGGTATGATGATTTAATGTTAAGTTGCCAAGATTAGCTACTTTATAACAATATGTTACTTCACTACCTTCAAAGACTTCAAGGCTTATTTCTGTGCCACATCCTTGGCGACTCTCACTAACCGATTTTGCTATGGAGACATTCATATTTGGCACAACAAATGTCACGCTTGCTTCAGCTGTATGAGAGACAACAGTGCTTGGCATGCCCGCAACAGCGACAACCGATGACCATGTGATGCTATTCGTTACATCCAAGAAGATGTGTTCGGTACGTGTAACCACTACGGTCTGATTAGGATAGATAATAAAACCACTATCATTAACCAATATTGGCAAAGTGTTATCTGTTAAGTTATGCAAACTAAGCGGCACATTGCCCGTATTTTCGGCGATGTAACAATATTGAACATCAACACCGTCAATACTAAGCGTATCGGGCAAATTCAAGTTATTACTACTACCACATTGACCGACTACTGGGCTGACCGTAACAGTTAATGTCAAACCTGGTTCTGCTCCTCCAACGAGGACACTTGCCATGTCAGTAGCTGTTACCACAGTCTGCATGCTACCCAACGTACCTACTGTAACAGGTATAGCCGTCCATGTAGCAGTATTGACTGTAGTGGTAGAGATTTTCGTGGTGTAGGTAAATGAATGTGTGTTACCTGATTCAACAACAAAGCCCGTATCATTTTCTAAAAGTATACCAAGTTTATCATCCATCAAATTATGGGTGCTAAGTGGTGTATCGCCAGTATTATGCATGGTGTAACAATAGGTAATATCTGTACCATCAATATCTTGCTCAACCTGAATTGATGATGCACTAGCACATGTACCATCAGCACTAACTGTCTTTGTCAGTACCATACTCGGATTTAGGGCAGGCGTTCTGACAACGACAGAATCGGTCTTCTGAACATTCAAAGATGGTACGATAAACGGATTTTCTGTACTAGCTGACCAGGTAGCCGTATTCTTATGATAATCGGTGATGACTTGAGCAGTAAAGAGTGTAACTGTTTCACTCGGATAAATTACCCAATCGCTATCAACGGTCATGGTCAATAATGCTGGCACAATCTGACCAAAGCTATCGGTCAAATTATGGTTGGTTAAAGCTGTATTGCCCGTGTTAGCTGCTTGATAGCAATATATCACTTGCGTACCTGCCTCAACTGTAATATCGGTTTCAGTACCGCATGTACCGGGCGTTGTGCCTACGGTCATGCTAAAGTCAAGTCCTGCTACGGGTTCTACCACATTAACGGTAGCTGTATCTGTAGCTGTAACAACTTCCATATCAGGTACGATATCACTGGTTTGTGCTGTCCATTCGGCAACATTGGTTGTTGTCTCAAGAATATTGACCCGAGTCTTAAATTCGTAACTTTCACCAGGATAAACTAGGAAATCTTCGTTACCTATCAATGAACCAAGTATATCATCATCCAAGTCATGGCTGGTCAAAGGAACATTACCCGTATTTTCCATGACATAGCAATAGGTTACTTCTTCACCCACGCCAACATCATTAAGGGTTGAAGTGGTGGCACAGGTATTGCCATCAAGTCCGACCGTCTTTGCCAATGACATTGATGGATTGGGGATGGGGTCAGTATTAACTGTAGCTGTATCACTATAGACTAAAACTTTGTTATAAATATAATCACCATTTTGAACAGTAGCGGTCGCTACCCATGTGGCGATATTGGTAGTGGTGGTGTTAATTGTTTCCACTATAAAGAAGTCTGATACATCTCCAATAGGAACAAGGTAACTGTCTTGCTAACATAAGCACTAGCATCTTTCACAATGACAGTTGCGGTATCGGTTGCTACGGCGGTTGAGTAGCCAAAGGCATTAACGGCTGACCATGTAGCTGTATTGGTGAAGACACCTTCAGGATTGGTGAATGTGCCGCTTGCCTCCATTGTAATCGTTGCCGAGTACATGTATGATGCACCTGGTCCCAAATCTATGGCTTCATTAAGCAACAAATCACCAAGTAAATCAAAGTTATCCGACAACTGATGAGTAGTTAAGGTAATCTCACCTGTATTGACAACTTCATAACAGTAGGTCACATTAGAACCAACTAAAGTGGTAATTTCTTTATCATTACCACATTCATTGCCAATTGCAACCGTCTTGGTTAAATCAAGACTTGAAGCTAATAGGGTTACAGTAGCGGCATCCGTCGCTTCAACATCATAACTGTAATCATCCCATCACCAAACCTGTATTTTCTACTTCATAGCAGTATCGTACCGTATCACCTTCGGCAATGCTAAGTCATGTTAATAGATGGTTCCAAGACAATCACTTGAGCCCAATCTTCGGCATGGCTGACAAGTGGGGTATTTATAGTTGAATTGTAGGCAATCCAGGTAGCAGTATTAACTGTTGTTTGAGTGATAATAACTGCCGTTTTTGTATGGGTGTATACTTCACCAGGATCAAGATTAGTAGTTGAACTAAAGACAATTGCTCGTCCTGCCAAGAAGTTATCATATAACTCATGAACATTTACTGCTGCATCACCTACATTAGTAACACGATAAAAATATGTGACTTCTGTACCAGCAGGAACGGAAATCACTTTAGTATCGGTGAAGCTAGC
>NBMH01000095.1 GCA_002084875.1 Anaerolineaceae bacterium 4572_78
GTAGGATATATCCGAAAGCGAAATGCTTTTTTGATTTGCATAATGTTATTATATTAGCAGAACACTATTGTGTCAAATTTGATATACAAATTCTAGTTTGATTTGAAGGCAAAACATAGTCCGCTAGTCGCCGCATCCTGAAGGAACGGCGACCCCAAAGGCTCCCTTATATCCTACCGCTAAAGCTTGTGGGCTTTTCCGTAAATGTTGATGTTAAATTTTGGCATTACAGGATTTTGGTGTAACCGTTTACCTATCGTTCCAATCCTCAAAATTGAAATTCCCTTTTTTTACGTTATATTTGCAATTTTTGTAAAAAGATATATAATAGAATTGAGAAGTTGAATTTCTAACATGCCCCCGTAGCTCAGTGGATAGAGCAGAGGTTTCCTAAACCTTGTGCGTAGGTTCGATTCCTACCGGGGGTACTCTAAGACTTATTGCGGTAAACAGCGGAATTAATCATGCATGAAAAACGCAAAACAGACCATATCAGCATCAATCTGAAAGAAGACGTATCTTTCAACACAATAACCACAGGCTTAGAAAAGTACCGTTTTATTCATAGTGCTTTGCCTGAACTTGATTTAACAGATGTCATTACAACTGTAACACTATTTGGCAAGAGACTTAACTCTCCAATTCTAATTGCTTCAATGACTGGTGGTACAGAACAAGCAGCCATGATTAATCGTAATTTGGCACAAGCGGCTGAAGCTTGTCAAATTGCCATGGGGGTTGGCTCTCAGCGAGTTGCTATAGAAAATCCGTCTTTGGCATACACATTTAATGTTCGTCCTCATGCTCCCACGACACTGATTTTTGCAAATTTAGGAGCAGTCCAATTAAATTATGGCTATGGTCTTGACCATTGTCAGCGAGTCGTTGACATGATTGAAGCCGATGCACTCATTTTGCATTTTAATCCTCTTCAAGAGGCAGTTCAACCCAAAGGCGACACCAACTTCGCCGACCTTTATCAGAAAATCGAACATGTGTGTCGGGCATTGCCTGTGGCGGTTATTGCCAAAGAAGTCGGCTGGGGATTTTCAAAAGAGACGGCTCAACGCTTGATAGATTGTGGCATTTCAGCGATTGATGTAGCAGGTTCAGGTGGTACTACATGGTCACAAGTCGAAATGTATCGAGCCTCAACGAAGGTGCAACATGATGTGGCAGCCGCCTTCCATGATTGGGGGATTCCAACTGCCGAAGCTATCTTAAATGTTCGTCAGTCGTCCCCACATGTACCGATTATCGCCAGCGGTGGATTACGAAGTGGCATAGATATTGCCAAGTGCATCGCTTTAGGTGCCACTATCGGCTCGATGGCAAATCCTTTTCTTAAGGCGGCAATGCAATCAACCGAATCAGTAGTCGAAATAATTGATACGATTCAACAAACTTTAAGGATTGCCATGTTCGCTACAGGGATTGGTACCATTACTGATTTACAAAATACGCCTTGTTTAAGACATGTCGGATAGGCATTTTGCCCGTCTGCCTGTGGACATCTAACATGCAAGATACCTGTCTTACACGAAAAGTCTAATGACCATGATAAAAAATGTTATCTACCTTGTTTGCATTATTGCCATTTTAGTAGGATGTAATAGTGATATATCACCATCTCCTACCCCCAAGAAAATAGTACGCTTGCCACGCCATATTCCAGCTAGTACTGGAACACACCAAGAGGTAACTCCCACTAATACGTCGGTCATGCTAAATCTTCATACAGCAACCACTACGCCTACAGGAACAGCTATTCCTAAATCGGTACGAGGGCTTATTATAAAAGTACATGATGCTGAAAGAGTTCAAGTGGTTTTAGAGGGCGACCGTTTCCGTGACAGTTATGTGGTTCGCTTAATTGGCGTTTCTGCTTCACCCAAGACAATAGGAACAACATGGGCAAATATTGCTTCGGATACACTTAATGTTTGGCTCATGGAGAAGGTTGTTCATCTTGCACAAGATGAAACTACATTCAATCTCGCAGGTGAATTGCCTCGTTATATTTATCTTGAAGGTAACTTAATTAATCAGACATTAATCGAATTAGGCATGGCAAAATCCCATGTTACTTCACCAGATACCAAATTTGAAACAGAGTTCAAGGTAGCGGAAAATGCGGCTCACAATAATAAAGTGGGGTTATGGGGACCATCTCCAACACCAACAATTGAATTGACACCAACTTTGACAGAGTCTCCCATCCCCATCGAAGATGAGGGGCTAGGAATTGAGTCAACCGTTTCCCCGTTGATAACCTATACGATTCGTGTCACGCCATAGATTCATGGAGTGTCAATAGGGCTGTTCAATGCTAGTTGTAGGGGCGTATGGCCATACGCCCTTACTGTTAGGGCTGTTCAAAGCTTGCTTTGACATGAATTGCTATATCGGGAATTATTATGGTAAAATAGACGGATAATGATATTTGCACGAAAGATTGATTTAGATGAGGTTGCCTGGCCCATTTCAAGATTGGGTGAAGCAATTGAAATATTAGCTCGTAAAAGCGGTTTTTTAGTAAGAGCGAATGGACATTCGCCCCTACCTGATGTATCTTTTCCACCTAAAAACCTAAACCAAGCAAATGATATTATTTTAGGTGAATGGATTGAGCTAACGGCAAATCGGTTAGGTATTGAAGCAGAATCTGTACAATCTTCTTATTCGGAAGTTGAAGAATTTGTACGCACGGCTGGTCCTGCTATTATTCGTTTACCAAAAAAAGATGAGACAGAATCAGCTCATTTTTTGATGCTGATGCGGGGAGGCTGGTGGCGAGTTGGAGTGATTACCCCTGACTTAAATGTACGACATGTCAAGCCTGAAATAATTCGGGATAAATTATGTTATGTCCACGAAATTGCATTAATGCCACAAATCAATCGATTAATTAGCGAAGCTGAAATCGCCGAACATCGTCGTCCACAAGTTCAACAGTCAATCCTCCATGAACAGTTACGCGGGGTTCAGATTGGAAGTTGTTGGCTATTACGCCTATCCCCCCAAGCAAATATTTTGCATCAAATTCGTGAAGCGGGACTGCCAATTTATTTTTTTCTAATGACAGCTGGGCGATTTGCTCAACAACTATTACGCCTTGCGGCATGGTGGGTCATTGGGCGAGGAGCATTACTTGGACATTTTGATTGGGCATGGCTTTTTGCTTGGGCATTGATACTCATCACAACACTTCCCTCAGAATTTACTGTCTCTTGGTTTGAAGGAAATTTCTTTGTCGGGCTTGGTCGAATTTTCAAGCAACGTTTATTACATGGGGTACTAAAATTAAAACCAGAGGATGTTCGCCATCAAGGAGCGGGACAATTCTTAGGGCGTGTCATGGAGGCGGAGGCATTTGAAGTTTTTGCTCTGACGGGCGGCTTCATTGCTAGCCTAGCTATAGTTGAACTTTTTATCGCGGGTGCTGTCTTGTTAATGGGAGCAGGTCATTGGTTACATGTCATGCTTCTCATTTGTTGGCTTGTAGTTGCAATATTGATGGGTTGGCAGTACTTTATTCGTGATCGTGATTGGATTGACACTTATCGTGAGATGACAAACGATTTGGTTGAGCGTATGGTCGGACATCGCACCCGATTGGCTCAAGAAGACCAGCAACATATTCATGATGAAGAAGACCAAATTTTAGCTCATTATATTGAATTATCAGAACAATTGGATGCAGTGGGGGTTAAACTTTTGTGTCATTGGTGGGTTCATCGCTTGGGAACAAATTGAGCCACTTTTTACCGCCGCTATGGACTCACAAGATGACGAGCAGTTAGGAGTAGTTTTATCATCTACCATTGACAAGGAACGTCAAAATTTGAGTTCTGATAAAACGGCATCTGAAAATACAACTGAAACAGAAGAAGCCTTATTAGTTGTTCATGATTTGTTTTTCCGTTATCGTGAATACGGACAACCAGTGTTAAATGGATGCAATCTACGAATTGCACATGGAGAACGAATTTTGCTTGAGGGTCCATCAGGCGGCGGCAAATCAACGCTTGCCTCTGTCTTAACAGGACTGCGTTCTCCCGAATCAGGTTTACTCCTTTTGTGTGGATTTGACCGCCAAACCATAGGTCAAAATGAATGGAGGCGGCGTATTGTCTCGGCACCCCAATTTCATGAAAATCATGTGCTGACCGAAACATTTGCCTTTAATTTGTTGATGGGCAGACATTGGCCCCCTTCACCCGAAGATTTAAATGAAGCCGAAACTGTATGTCGAGAATTGGGATTAGAAGAGTTGCTTGACCGCATGCCTTCAGGTATATTGCAAATGGTCGGTGAAAGTGGCTGGAGATTGTCACATGGTGAACAAAGTCGTTTGTATATCGCCCGAGCCATCTTGCAAAAAGCTGACTTGATTATCCTTGATGAAAGTTTTGCTGCCCTTGACCCTGAAAATCTAAAGAAGGCTTTAAACTGTGTGTTTAAACAAGCTAAAACATTATTAGTTATTGCTCATCCGTAACGGAGTTTGTACGAAAAAGATTTCGCACTCCTTCTAGCTGTCAGAGCAAGCTTTTTCGCTCCAAATAAAGGTATATCATCATGACAAATCAGTTAGCTATTATCATTGTCAATTGGAATGTCAAAGACCTGCTGTATAACTGTCTCGAATCCGTATTTGCCGATTTAGCAAGGAGTGATATTTTTGCTCAAGTATGGGTCGTAGATAACGCCTCTAGTGACGATTCGGTTTCAATGGTGCAAACTGAATTTCCACATGTGCATTTGATTCCAAGTACTACTAACATGGGATTTGCTGGTGGTAATAATCTTGCTTTGAAGGAAATGGGATTTCCACATCAAAATGACCATCAGCCTAAAACCGTTTTACTACTCAACCCCGATACTGTTGTCAAACCAAATGCCCTAAAACACATGGTAAATTTTATGCTGTCTCATCCTAAAGTCGGTATCGTGGGAGCATATCTGACATTTGAGGATGGTACATTTCAGCATGGAGCTTATCGATTTCCTGGATTGTGGCAATTGGCTATGGATTTATTTCCGTTCCATGCTCGACTGTACGAGTCACGGCTAAACGGACGTTATCCTTGTTCATGGTATCATGCTGGTAGTCCTTTTCCAATAGACCACCCACTTGGAGCAGTAATGTTAGTTCATTCCCAAGCCATTTGTCAAGTGGGTTTATTGGATGAAAATTATTGGATGTATGTGGAAGAAATTGATTGGGCATGGCAAATGCAGGCACATGGATGGTCAGCTTACTGTGTCCCTACTGCTCATGTGATTCATTTGGGAGGACAAAGTACAGAACAAATACAGCATGAATCGTTTGTCAATTTGTGGCGAAGTCGGTATCGGTTCTATCAGAAATACTACGGGGGATTGAGGATGTGGCTTGCTCGACAATTGGTTTATTGGGGCATGAATCGTAAGATACGACACATGTTTCATTCGGCTGAATCGTTCCGTGCTGTACAGAATATATGGTGTGGCTGATTGCATATACTTTCATTTTCTTTATTCAATTTGCCAAGTATGATTGTCTATAGCGAATCAAAACAATATCCCATTTTACCTATTTATCTGATTTTGTAGTATAATGAGTAATAATACAAAAAGTTAAAAATGAAAAAGATAAACGGTGATATAATGTTTAGTCAAATATTTATAAGTATCAAAATAAAAATGATGTTGTCAATTGGGATTGTGATTGTATTAACATTAGGCATGATGTTTTATTGGATGGCAAAAAGTCAAGAATCTCATATTATTCGTCAGGTTCATACACAAGCAAAAACTCTATTTGACAATGCGGTACTAACACGAGCATGGGTGGCTAAACAAGGAGGCGTTTTTGTTGAAAAACGGGGACATGTCGAAACAAATATGTACTTATCCCAAATTCAGGGTCTGGAGGTAGACATTGAAACAATAGATAACAAAGTATTCACGCTTCGCAACCCTGCTCTAGTAACTCGTGAACTTTCTGAATTAGGCATTGAACGTGGTGAAGCTTTCAAGCTCCATATCACCAGCCTTAGACCCATCAATCCCAATAATTCCCCAATTAAATGGGAGACAAAAGCCTTGCAAAGTTTTGAGCAAGGCATGACAGAATCAGCAATCATTGACACTGAAGATAGTGTTGAGATGTATCGTTACATGGCACCACTTATTACTACAGATGCTTGCTTGCAATGCCATGTTCATCAAGGATATCAAGTGGGTGATGTGCGGGGTGGTATTAGTGTAAGTATTCCTATGACACATGCTCGTGTTGCCATCACGCACATGCGTTGGCAGTTTCTTTTAATTGGCATGGGTACAACATCTGCTGTCTTGCTTATATTATTTGGACTTACGCATTATCTCGTGTTAAAGCCATTGCAAAAGGTTGAAAAAACTGCCAATCAAATTAGTAACGGGAGTTTAGGTGAACAAGTGTTGATTCGTACTTATGATGAATTTGATAGTCTGGCAAATTCATTTAATCACATGACAAATCAACTCAACCAACTGTTACAAAATCTAGAGAAATTGGTCAAAGAACGAACCCAAAGCCTAGAAGAATCAATTGAATCTGTGCAACGTGAATTAATGGAACGGGAACGGGTCGAGCATGAACTGCGAAAGTTATCTGGTGCAGTAGAACAAAGTTCCGCCTCGATTGTTATTACGGATACACAAGGCATAATTGAGTATGTCAATCCAAGTTTTACACAGACAACGGGATATACACAGGAAGAAGTATTGGGACGAAAACCCAGTATCTTAAAATCAGGCTATCATCCCCTAGAATACTACCAAAATTTATGGCGTACGTTGAAAGAAGGTAAGCAATGGCAAGGCGAATTTTGCAATCGGAAAAAGGATGGTGAATTATATTGGGTATTTGGTTCGTTATCTCCCATTCGTGATAAGAATGGTGTAGTTATGCACTTTGTTGCAGTTAATGAAAATACGACAGAACGAAAACTGTCAAGAGAAAAAATACGAAAACAAAAAGAGTTTTTCAACAATGTGATTGAATCATTAGCTTATCCGTTCTGTGTGATTAACGTCCGTGATTACACTATCCAAATTGCCAACAAAGCCGCACATAGCATGGGGCGTGCAGGGAGCAACACATGCCATGCTCTCACTCATAGCCAAGATACACCATGCGATAGTTTCGAGCATCCATGTCCTTTGAAAGAAGTGCTAAAAACAAAGAAACCGTTTGTTGTTGAGCATATTCACTTTGATAAGAATGATAATCCCCTCAATGTAGAAGTTCATTGTTTTCCTATTTTCAACCAAGATGGCGAAGTTGAGCAGGTGATAGAATATTCCATTGATATTACTGAACGTAAGCAAGCACAAGAAGCATTGCGGCACGCCAATGAAAAGTTGGCACGGCTAAATGCAGATAAGGATAAATTCTTTTCCATTGTAGCCCATGACTTGCGGGGACCATTTCAACCGTTGTTAGGGGGGACAGAGTTTCTTGTGATGATTGCTGATAAGGCTAGTCCCAAAGAAATAAAAAAAGTTAGTCAAGACATTTATGATTCTGCTCATAATGCCTACAAGTTGTTAGAGAATTTACTCACATGGGCAAGGATGCAACGTGGTGTGATGACTCTTGAACCAACTATGATTAATTTACATGATATTGTCAAACAGACAGTTACTTTGTTAAATACTAATGCTCAAGATAAAAAAATCATACTAACATGTGATGTTGCCAAACATATATTTGTGTATGCAGATAAACACATGTTAAATACTGTTATCCGCAACTTGACCAGCAATGCCATCAAATTTACACCGAATGGCGGTGATGTTGTAATTGCGGCAAACCCCACCCCAACCCTTCCTCTTCAAAAGGGAGAGAAAAGGGAAGAGGATTCTCCCGCTTCAATGAGAGGAGAGGAAATCTCTCATGCCACTGGTACTTATGTTGAGGTGCATGTCAAAGATACAGGTATTGGTATGAGTCAAGGAGATATTCAAAAGCTATTTCGTCTTGACGTTCATCATACCACACAAGGCACCGATAAGGAAACAGGTACGGGGCTTGGCTTAATCTTATGTCAAGAAATGGTCGAAAAACATGGCGGTACCATCTGGGTAGAAAGTACGTTAGGGGAAGGGACAACCATAAAATTTACGATACCTACATAGACGGTGCGACCACAATGGTACATTAGTAAAGACCACAAATTAACGTTTTGGATTCAGACAAGAAAGGTTTTCAAAAACCTTTCTTGTCTTGACTGTCAAAGCAAGCTTTGACGCTCCAGTAAGATATCTTCATGAAAATGTTACTTTGTGCCCGTTTTTTATCAGTGGGTGATATCAACTGTACCATGATTGAAAATACTTCTAATGTATTTGTTGAATTTATTATCTAATTCCTGATAGCAAAATTTATGATAGATATATTTTACAACAAAACCAAAAAAGAGTCCAGAAGCTTAAGCTTTTGGACTCCTATAACATAAATATATCAACCAAAATTGATTTTTTGCTACTCAAATCAAAAACATAATGCTTTTTTTGCCTGAATGATAAAGTGTGCTATACTAATGCTAAGCTATTTGAATCATTGTTGGACAGTGCAATAGAGTCCTATGGATGTGTAATGCTATTTTTTGACAAGATAAATTGTAGGGTCAAAGCTTGCTTTGACATGAAAAAGTAAGAGATTTGATGCTCCATAATATCCCAAGCCATGTTTTTTGTTTTAGCATTAAACAGTCCTAATTAAAAAGATTAGTTTCCGAAGGAGAACAACAAGGAATGACCAAAATTGAATGGTCAACCATAACAGGAATATTAAGAGGGATGAGCGTTGAATATCTCTCTCAAAAATTTGAACGTCAGAAACGTGTACAACTAGGATTAAAATATCTTGGTTTCAATGGTCCCCCCCCGTATGATTTTGCGGTGGTATATATTTACACGCTGGTTGAATACGGTATGGATAAGCCTAAATCTATCGTAGAGGTTTTTCGTCATAAGGTGGTTCGTGACCTCTTTCAAAATTGGTTTAATAATAAGATGTATGATGAAACCAAACTTGAAGAGGTTGTTGAGCAGTTATTTATATTGCCATGGTTTAATCAAACATTTGGAACACGAAATGTCAATATTCGTCAGGTAGTCGTTGAATTTGCGGATATATTCTACAATAATATTGACCATGCCAGTTCGACAAAAAATGTTACTAAAACACAAAAGGTTCGGGTGATATGGGATAAAATTGAGGATGATAATACGACAATACCAAAAGATACTCATTTTTTCGTTAAAGAAGAAATGAACACAATTAAACACATGCTTACTCAAATCAAAGATACTGTAGTAAATATACGACAAGATATTTCTGAACAATATCAGAGTGACGAATATTTAGATATGGATATTCATGAACAATTGGATGAAATGCGAGAAACAGTAGAAATATTTGAAGACCGCATGTCATTGATGTATAATAACTTTGATAATGAATTGGGTCAGCAAGTGGAAAGCCTGTTAAGTATTATCATGCAAGCTATGCAGGATATTTTGCAAAGGACTATTTTGCAAAAATTTCCCGATAGTGTAACGGCAAAGGAGTTATATCCTATATTTGAAAAATTGGGCTATACTGTTGAACATGCCTATGTTAAAACTGACTATTTTCAATGGATTGTAACTGTCCCCATAAAAACCAGTCAACATCAAGTACTGGTGCATGGAATTGATGGGTTGGCAAACATGGAAGATTTTAATGCACTGGTAATCGAGGTAGAAAATATAAAGGTCGATGAAGGTTGGTTAGTTACAAATCGGCGAGTCACACGAGCTGTACGCGAGGCAGTCCAACGAGAACGATACAAACATCTTTCATATCATACTATTCATGAATTGAAAGACTGGAGTGATAAAGCCTAGCTTTAGCACTCCATTTTGTACGAAATACATCCTAATTAAAAAATTAGTGCATTATTTGCCTTCATGAGTATCTCACACTACAATGGTAAGGAAATTTATCTAAGGAGGAGAATTTTGTTACGGTTTCATGAAAACATCTTATCCAAAAGAATCTTATAACATCTTGATGTTGGCACCAACCATGTTTTTTGCAGATTATGGTTGCCATGTCCGCATCTTGGAAGAATCCATCGTCCTAAGAGAAATGGGACACAAGGTTGAAATCTTGACGTATCCAAATGGTCGAGATATTGCTAATCTAAATATACGACGTTCTGTGGGCGTACCCTTTAATTATCGGATTGAGGTCGGGTCGTCCCGCCATAAAATTTATTTAGATATGCTATTGGGCTTAAAATCCCTTCTGCGTGTCATTGTCAACAAACCTGATATTATTCATGCTCATCTTCATGAAGGTGCATTGTTAGGTTGGCTTTTAAGTAAGTTGACAAAAGCCCCACTGATTTTTGATTTTCAAGGAAGTTTGACGGCTGAAATGACTGACCACAACTTTATTAAGCATGATAGTTTGTTTTTGAAGCCGCTTTACTGGCTTGAGGAGCAAATTGACCATTCAGCTAAAGCTGTATTGACAAGTTCATTTCATGCGGCTCGGCTCCTCCAAAAAGAGTTCGGTGTATCACCAGGGCGAGTGCACCCCACGCCTGATAGTGTGAATTCGGATACATTTAGCTCCGCACTTTTCTCAGAGTCAGAGAAGTTGTCCTTGAAACAGCAATTGGTAATCCCCACTGAAAAACAGGTGTTAGTTTATTTAGGGCTTTTGACAGAGTATCAAGGTACAGGACATCTCTTAAAAGCATTACAAATTATAAAGTCTCATCGACAAGATGTGCATTTGTTATTGATGGGTTTTCCTGCGGTGAAATATTATCAAGCGATTGCTCATGAGTTGGGTGTAGCAGATAGTGTTACCTTCACAGGTAAGATTTTTTATGAAGATGCTCCTCGATATTTGGCGTTAGGCGACATTGCGATTGCTCCAAAATTGTCAGCAACAGAAGGAAGTGGTAAAATTCTGAATTACATGAGTATGGCTTTACCGACTGTTGCGTTCGATACACCTGTTAGTCGAGAATATCTAAGAGGGTATGGTATTTATGCTAAAAAACATACTCCTGAATCTTTGGCAATAGCCATTAACGATACTCTAGACATACCATTAGAATCACGCCAGAAACTTGGTAACATGCTTAGAAAACGTGTTATGAGCCGTTACACATGGCAAAAAGTTGGCAAGCAGATTGAAACTGTTTATACCGCAGTTTTAGCGGGACACCCTCAACCTGCTTTTGTAGTAGATAGGGCAACCATTTAAATCAATCTACTTGGATTTTACTCGGAAGATTGATTTTTTATGAGAAGTCATGTATAATTAAACAAATGTGTTGTAAGGTGAGGTTTAGCAGAAACCTCAATCAATAAATAAAAACTGCTATCGTAGAAAAGTCAGAATTTTTAATATTATAAAAGGAGGGAAGGTTTCTCATATAATGTCAAAAGTAATTGTTATGAGAAACTGCGAGACAGCTAATATATAGCGTCCGAAAATACCCTAATTTGCAAAAAGAATTATCAAACACAGAATTAGAACCAGAATCAACATCAGAATTAACAATGGCAGAGTTGTTAGAACAACAACCACTTGATATTACACCTCTTAGAAGAGGGACAATTATCAAAGGGACTGTCGTTCGTGTTAGTCAAAATGAATTGTTGGTTAATGTCGGCTTTAAGTATGAAGGTATTGTCACTCAAAAAAATCTTGATAAAGTCGAACCAAGTTTTTTAGAACAAATCGAAGTAGGCGATGAAATTCCCGTTTATATTGTTGGTCTTGATGATGATGACGGATATGTTGTCCTGTCATTAAATAAAGCGGTCGTAGAGCTTGATTGGGAAGATGCCCAAAAAGCATTTGAAGCTTCTACTCGTTTTCAGCGTCAGATTATCGACTCGAATAAAGGCGGGGTCATTGTGAATTTTGGAGCTGTACGAGGCTTTGTGCCTGGTTCACAATTGGCAAGCGAACGTTCAACAGGCTCAAATGAATACAATCCATGGCAACACTTAATTGGAGAATCTGCTTGGCTAAAAATAATTGAGGTAGACCGCAAACGGAACCGCCTCATTATGTCAGAACGCTTGGCTGTTGATGAAATGCGTCAGCAACAACGGGATGATTTATTGGCTGAATTACAAGAAGGTCAAGTAAGAAAAGGACGTGTAACAAGAATTGTTGACTATGGAGCCTTCGTGGATATTGGTGGTATTGAAGGGCTGATTCATTTGTCCGAACTGGCATGGACACAAGTCACAAATGCCAATGAAATCCTCAAAAAAGGTCAGAAAATTGAAGTATATATTCTTAATGTTGACTATGACAATCAACGATTGGCTTTCAGTTATAAACGACTTCAATCCGAACCATGGAGTACCGCAGAAGAGAATTATCAAGCGGGGCAAGTTGTAACAGGTGTCATCACCAAACTTATGGATTATGGTGCGTTTGCCCGTATTGATAATAGAATTGAAGGCTTGATTCATATTTCAGAATTATCCGAAAAACGAATCAACCATCCTAAAGATGTGGTTGCGGAAGGTAATGAAATTGAACTGCGTATTATCAGTCTTGAACCTTCTCGCAAACGGATGGGGTTGAGCGTAAGGCAAGTTGCTATTCCTGATGATACTTGGGATGGTAATAAAGATGCTGAAGCACCAGAATCTGAAACACCAGAATCTGAAACATCAGAATCTGAAACACCAGAATCTGAAACACCAGAATCTGAAGCACCAGAATCTGAAACACCAGAATCTGAAACACAACAAGTTGAGTTACTTGAAAACGAAATTGAAATTGCAGTACCTATTGAACCAGCTGAATTGCAAGAATCATAGTTTGTCAACTACCCACCGATGCCGCTAGGCTCGGTGGGTTTTCTTGCCTCATTTTTGATAAAACTACAAAAGACTTTTTTGGGTTGTGTCAATAACTCCAGCTGAAAGTCGTGGCTTGTGATAAAAAAGGATAGAGGATTTTCTAACCTGAAATCTCACAAGTAGGTTCTAACATGAACAGTCTAAAAACCTGTTCTGCATGTTCTATCGTCAATAACCCCGACTAGAAGTCGGAGATTCCAACAACTGGTTTCTATGATTTCTGTAATTGTTAGCTAATTTATTTGGAAGGAATTATTTAATATCTATCATAGATGTATGCGTAAAAGGATGAAAAATGGCTGATAAATTTGATAGTTTTACTAAGAGAGCGAGACGTATTCTTACCTTTGCCCAAGAAGAAGCCAAAAAACTAAATAATAATTACGTTGGAACAGAGCATTTGTTATTAGGGCTTGTTCGAGAGGATAGCGGTGTTGCAATTCGTGTCTTAAAAGACCTAAAAGTTGACCTTAAACTTGTTCGTAACCGCCTAGAAGATAAAATTGGTAAAGGTAAACGAAGCATGTACGGCAAGTTAAGTTTAACACCTCGTACTAAACGTGTCATGGAGTATTCGATTGACGAGGCAAAGCGTTTAGGACATCATTACATTGGAACAGAACATCTATTGCTAGGGTTGGTTCGAGAAGGAGAAGGGCTTGCAGTGGAAATTCTTAGTGGGTTTGGGATTAGCCTCGAGAAGGTTCGGGCTCAAACAGCACGAGTGATGATGGAGTCTCCCGATAAAGTAACTGCAGGTGAAAAGAAAGGTAAAAAAACACCACTTGTTGACCTATTAAGTACTGATTTGACTGTTCTTGCAGAGCAAGGTAAGTTAGACCCTGTGGTTGGTCGCCAGACCGAAATTGAGCGCGTTATTCAAATCCTGTCCCGTAGAAATAAAAATAATCCTGCTTTGATTGGTGAGCCTGGTGTTGGTAAAACTGCTATTGTTGAAGGTTTAGCCCAACGTATTATCACAGGAAATGTGCCTGAAACGTTGATTGCCAAACGAGTTGTTATGCTAGATGTTGGTTCATTAGTAGCTGGCACAATATATCGCGGACAGTTTGAGGAACGCCTGAAACGAATCATTGAGGAAATTAAAAAATCAGGGTCAATACTTTTTATTGATGAAGTTCACATGTTAGTTGGAGCAGGTTCTGCAGGTACTTCCGTTGATGCTGCTAATATTCTTAAACCTTCTTTGGCACGTGGCGAATTGCAGTGTATTGGAGCAACTACTATGGACGAATATCGCAAGCATATCGAAGGAGATGCCGCTTTGGAACGTCGTTTCCAGCCGATAACTGTCCTTGAACCCACCATCGAAGAAACTATTGACATCTTGAAAGGTGTCCGTTCTCGGTATGAAGCTCATCATAACCTTGACATCACAGACCGTGCTATTGAAGCCGCTGCTACACTTTCCGCTCGATATGTTACT
Organism: Anaerolineaceae bacterium 4572_78; assembly: GCA_002084875.1. Lineage (GTDB taxonomy): Bacteria > Chloroflexota > Anaerolineae > 4572-78 > 4572-78 > 4572-78. The sequence goes on from NBMH01000095.1 coordinate 14,375, forward strand.
GATAGGTTTATGCCTGATAAGGCTATTGATTTAATTGATGAAGCCGGTTCACGTGTCCGTCTTTATAAAATTCCATCATTAAAAGGTTCACCCGAGGATATTGTTGAATTACGTAACATCCGCCGCGAAATTGAAGAAGCGGTTGCCTCTGACCGTTTTGAATTAGCCTCTACTCTTCGTGACCGAGAACGAGGGTTGCAACAACAACTTGGTGATGTTAAGCTGGAAAAAGGTTTTAAGAAACCAAAAGTAACAGCGGATGATATTGCAGATGTGGTAGCCATGGTCACTGGTATTCCTATCCGTCAGCTTGCCACAGAGGAATCAGAACGACTATTACACATGGAAACTGTACTGCATCAGCGTATTGTGGGACAAGATGAAGCTGTTAAGGCTATATCAAAAGCAGTCCGCCGCTCAAGAGCAGGTCTGAAAAACCTTAAACGTCCTATTGGCACATTTATGTTTCTAGGACCAACTGGTGTTGGTAAAACCCTTTTGGCAAAAAGCCTAGCTGAATTTCTTTTCGGAAATGAAGAATCCCTTATCAAACTGGATATGAGCGAATTTATGGAACGGTACACTGTTTCACGTTTGGTCGGTTCACCACCTGGCTTTGTCGGTTATGAAGAAGGTGGACAATTAACCGAAGCAGTTCGTCGCCGTCCTTATTCCGTTGTTCTTTTTGATGAGATTGAAAAAGCTCACCCCGATGTGTTTAACATGCTTTTGCAAATCATGGAAGATGGTTACTTGGCAGATGCCAAAGGAAAACGAATTAACTTCCGTAACGTCATCGTTATCATGACTTCAAATGTAGGAGCTGATTTGATTAGACATAACAATCTTGGTTTTAGTGCTGGACAAAATGCTTATAAGACTGAAAAAGAGGCATATAAGGACATGAAAGGTAAAGTCATGTCTGAAATGGAACGAGTCTTTCGTCCTGAATTTCGTAATAGGCTCGACGGTGTTATGATTTTTAGGGCTTTAACCAAAGACCAAATTAAACAGATTATGGAATATGAATTGCGTGATGTTCGGACTAGATTAAATGACAAAAATATCACCTTACGTCTGACAGATTCTGCTAGGGAATTTTTGGTAGAAGAAGGATTTGACCCTAGTTTTGGGGCAAGACCACTTCGCAGAGCGTTACGAAATCATATTGAGGACGAACTTTCAGAAGGGCTCCTTTCTGAAAGATATTTGCCCAATGACATTCTGGAAGTTGATTATCTCGACAAGGAAATTGTCGTTATAGCTATCAATCGGAAAACAGAATTTGACGTTGCTATAGCAGATATTGCAGAAGGTATGTTAGTTTAATTATCGCAAAGTAGGTGCGGTTTCCATACCGCACTTGTTTGGCGTGTAAAGAAACCTATCCTGTTTCAGTTTGCATTGCCTGCACAATTTGCATGGTTCTCACACTCACCCGACATACCCGCATGAGCAAATCAATCACATGCTCCTTGTAATTGGCAAAACGATACACATCAGACTTTTCTCGAATCGTCAGGTCACGAGGCTTGCGTTCCTTATAGCGGTCTAGCACCCACTCCAATGCCGACCGATTACCGAGTTTGTATTCCCATGCAATTTCTGGCACTCCTTCCAAAGTCGTTATGTCATCGAGGATGATTTTGCCATGTTTCTTATCAGCCTTGAGTTTGGGCTTGCCCTCCCCCTAGCCCCCCTCCCTTTGGAAGGGGGGAACTTGGAGTTTTTCTTGCTCCCCTCTCCTTGTAGGGGAGGGACTGGGGTGAGGTTTCCTTTCGCTCCAGCGGATACTAAAACTATAACTTTTGCATAATTTGATGACACAATGTATAATTTCATCAAATTATATAAAAGGTGATGAAGATGATAATACTAACATTAACTGATATTTTAGACGATTTACAAATTGCCGAATCAAAACTCCGCAAATTTGAACGGCGTTACTGGATAAATTCCACACATTTTTATAAACTTTATTCACAAGGTTTGTTAGATGATGGGTCCCATTTGGAAGATTTTTCCGAATGGGCAGGACACTATAAACTTAAACTCAAACGTGAATCCGCTTTAGAAACATTATCACAACAACGTGTTAATAAACTAAAACAATTGTCAAAAGGTGGACACATTACACTTAAACCACAAGAACCCATGTTGGAGTTGAGTTAATGGCATTCCCACCACATCATGCTTATGAGCGGTTTATTTATACACTTTCTGATACATAACCCTTCATTTGTATACAAACAGTGCCGCTACCTGTTTTGTACGAGGTAGCATTTGGTTTCAGAATGGATTAGAGATTCGAGTCTTACAAAGTACATTTCCACACCATTTCCATGAACCGCCTAATATTAAACGCAACCGTAAACCAGCCTATGGCATTTCTTTCGATTCGCTCAATCTTCCTACGCTCATAGCTGATTGTGCTACACTTGAAATACGACCATGATAACAAAATCCGCTTTAGTCCCACCGCATGCCAAACAAGAAAGGTTTTAAAAACTTTTCTTGTTTTAAGCCCCGCGACCTCCTGACATGCAATGGATAAAATGCTCAACTTGGTAAATGCTACAATTCATGCTATAATTTGTTGAAAAGGAAGTTTTCCATGCATACGATTATACCAATTACAGAACAATCTATTTTATACCTCATTCGCAGGTTGCCACAAAACAAATGGCAATCGGTGTTTGATTTTAGGTAGTCCTGTATACATAATGATTTGCGAAAAAGAAATAATTAAGATAATAATAAAAGCATGGAAAATCAAAAATGTCAAAATAAATGTCCAAGATGTCAAAGTGAAGAGATTGTCAAAAATAGTCATATCCATAATGGCAAACAAAAATACATGTGTAAATAATGTGGTCGTCAGTTCGTTGAAGACCCACAAAATAAGCCGATGTCAGATGAACAGAAAGCACTCATTGACAAGTTGCTGTTAGAGAAAGTGCCTCTAGTAGAGATAAATTTCCCTTTGCTAATCTCAATCAAATATTGAGCAATTTTTTCAATTGTGCTAAGTAAGCCGCTTCTTTTTTGCTGATTGGGTTTTTACTGAACCAGCCTTCATGGTACGCTTCGGCAACCGTAACAGCTGCTTTGTACATGAATTCTTTTAACGTTTGAGCTTCCTCAGCAGAGACTTTGCTATCTATGACCGCAACAGCATTTTTTAATTTATTCCAATCACTATTCCAATCTTTGTTTATATTAGACAAAATATCACTCATAAATTCATCATCCATGTACTGTGCCTTTGACTTATCTAAAAAGTCATACAGTATTTCCATTTCTGAAACGGAAGACAAAAAACTCTCATCCGCATCAGATACACCCGCCCCAACCAACACAGGTGTCGAGGTTATTACTTTCCAATCTTTTCGACCATAATTCGATTTTTTACTCATTTTTTCCTTTCGATTAAAATCATGTAAAACAGGCTAGAATCCTGTGCTACGTGTAAAAATAAAAGTTACCTTAACATTATACCAAAAAATTGACAAAAATACTATTGGGAAATCATACCTAATTTTAAGGAATTGCTTTCTTCATTATAAATGTGTGAATTTGCCGAAATGAGATTATAGTGCTATAATAGCGTTTTTAGGAGGATGAATTTAGAATTTATCAATTAATAATTTATCCTCGAAGCGGGGGCACATGTCACCCCTAGCCTTTACGATGATAGATTTGAAGAAGATTTTTACAAATATGGAAGTGATGACCAATTAGAATGGATTTCCCCAATCCGACAATTGGCTATCGAAAAAGCAGATGCACTTATCAAATTGAGGGCAGCTGACAACACACGCTATCTGACCAATATTAACCCTGAACGGCAAAAGGTACGTCAGATTGCCATGAAAGATATACTTGAAACATATACTAAACGAGCAGCTGTCGGGGATTTACGTTGGGTTCTTACTCAATACCCTTGTTCCGCATTCGCCCAAGAAGCTGACATGAGTTTGCGTGAATATGAGGATTTTATTTTTTCGGCAACCTTTGCTGACCAATCTAACCCTGTACAATGTTGGCGTGATGTTCATGATAAACAGCAACATTGGGTTGATTGGCTGGCAGGCAAAAAAAATGTTGTTGTTCGTGGTCCTTGTGTTGACCTATCTTTATCAATTGACGGACGAACTTTTATCAATTCGGATGGAAAAAGCAACATGCCAAGCGGCGAGATATTTAGAATTTGAATTTAAGGAAGGTAAAGTTGTTAATGCTAGAGCAAATAAAAACGAAGAGTTTTTAATTAGCCAGCTAAATTTAGATTCAGGCTCACGCTACTTAGGTGAGTTTGCCATCGGGACAAATTATCGTATCCAACGTTTCACCAAAAGTATTCTTTATGACGAGAAAATTGGTGG
>NBMH01000096.1 GCA_002084875.1 Anaerolineaceae bacterium 4572_78
ACCCCATCCAATGGGCAATGACTCACCACCAACTCGGCTTGGCGTATGAAGGATTACACACAACAAGCATGAACTCAAAATGAACGAAAAATATCAGACCTGCAAGAGGCGCGTCAAAGCTTGCTTTGACATGAAAAAGCAAGCTTTTTCGCTCCATTGTGCGACCACATGATTGAAAATCATATCGAAAAATATTCCAAGCCATGTTCTTTGTTTTAGCATTAAACAGCCCTACCAGTTGTAGGTACCTGCAAATTTGAAAGTCAAAATTGATTATTTGACAGCACCTAAATTTTCAGGAGGAATATCCTTTAGAAATGGATTTCCCATATCACGTTTAGAAATGATAGGATTTTCAATACCCCAATTTACATTAAGTTGTGGGTCATTCCAAGCAACACCATGCTCATCGGTACCGTCGTAGTAGTTATCAACAACGTACATTAAACTTACTTCGGTTAAGGCAAAAAAGCCATGTGCTACTCCAATCGGAATAAATAAACCAATACGATTATCTTCGTTTATATCAATGACTTGTTGAGCTAAATACGTAGCTGATTCAGGGCGTATATCTGCTAATCCTGCTCGCATGCTACCTTGAATGACATACCAGTAATCAACCTGGTGATGATGGTAATGCAAGCCTCGTAATACGCCCGCTTGTGAATCCGAACGGTTCATTTGTGTGATTGTTTTATATTTATCATGGTTTAAATTATTTGTAACGGGTTTTTGGAAATTTCAGTGGAAAAAGAACACAAAAGCTTTATCTTTTGCATGCAACAGCTAAAGCTATTACACTCCTCTATTCTATTGTAGTTCCCAAAAAAATCCAACTCAAACAGGTGGTGCCACATGACAAATACCTTTATAAACTCTATGTCCACTCAATATCCTTAAAATAAGTTCAGCCCCCTTATTTTTAATCTGATGGTGTATCTCCACAGGTGTAAGGGGAGTATTATTATTAACAATGAATAGACGGAAAATTAAACTGGTGACAGGTAAATTCGGGTCAAGATACTTCGGTTCTTCTCTACAGGCATTATGAATAACATGCCATATACCATCAACAGTAAAAACCTCAGCCGTACCAGGGTCAATCCAGTCAATGGTAGCTATTTCTGTATCCGATTTAACTAAGGCATAACACTCTTCACAAGCATGCTCCAGTAGATAACGCCGTAGGTTCTGCCCTTTTTTTTGCCACCAATCAAAATCAATATGATATTTTGTCCGAAGTGTCGGTTTTATATATCTTCTCATGTTATTCTTATTTGGTAATTGCAAATATAGTTAGAAACTCAATTTTTTGGAAAAATCGAATCCATTGCATGCAAAAAATGCAAGCAATTGCAAACTAAATCAATCATTTGTTATTATGATATTATGTTGTAGGTGCAGTTTCCATACCGCACAAAATCCTACATGTTACGATAAAACCAGTACCCGTCTCCAAGTGATTCAAATGATTTATGAGTGACCAGTTCATAAAAAATGGGACCCGGTGGATAGCGTTTGACAATATTGACTGCACTATAGAGTGTTTTAACATGAACAGCACTATGTGGAGAAAGTTGCATTAATTCAGGAAATATATCTTCCATCAATTGAGAAAGAGATACTCCTTGTTTCTCCAGCCGATTTGAGTAGCGTTCGACCTCATGAGGATGAACAACACTAAAGAGCATAAGCTCATCGTACTTGGCTGTAATGCGTTTTCTTTCCATCTGGAATGTTAAACGATCATTGTTGATTTTTGCCACAGTTACTACCTCTGGGCGGCGGCGTTGTGGGTTAAAATCAATAATCAACTCCAGTGGGTTTTCAGTCTTTTTTAAAGTTATTAAGGTGCCGACTGGCAAATTATATTTTTTGTACCAATTCTCAAAACCAAAGATATAGTTAGTTTCTTCAATTAACCAACCCAAAAATGTCTCACCTGTCTGACCATCAATGAAATTTAAGATTAATAATTCACTATCTGCGGTTGGTAAGATGTCTAACACGGCAGGTAAAACAGGAATTGTGCCAGCATGTAGATGAGGGTAAATTAACGTAAATTTAACAGTTTTTGTATCAGAAGTGGTGGTTGTATACTCAATTGGTGTTACTTCATCGTCAATATCAGCTAAAAATGCACGCAAGTCACCACTCAAAACATTAACATTAAAACTTGTTTTTTTCACTTGTAAATGATAGATTGGTGCTCGTAATTGCGGTGGTCTTAGCCGATTTAGATACCATAAAACCAAATCTGGTGTGCCAACGTTTTCAAAGCGATTATCATTATGCAAATAATAGTTGATTGAAAACCGACTGGCATCTGTAATTTTACCCTTAGGGTACAATTCAAGCGGTTCAATCAAATCATCAACTGACATTGGTTTGCCATTAATGTCAATAACCGCGTCAACAATATTTAACAACCCTTCTTGTATTTTTGGTAATAATTCTTTAAGAAAGCAATTCTTCTTAAACGATACAAAACTACCATCATTTTTAATAAAGTATTCTATTTTAGGGCGAATATGTTGCTTATATCTTTTATAAATTTTTTGGCTAATCGAAATTATATCTTCAGTCTGGTCATCCTCGTCAGATTTCTCAAGCAATTTATGAGGTGTTTTTATGTTAGCGGCAAGTTGAGCTATTGTGTCACTTGACTTTGGAAAAGCAACTTCAATAATGTCAAATCTTTTGTCGACCGGGTTATAACCAGGTCGAACACTAACCACTTTACCAATGGTAAAACCCCAATGAGGAAAAACAATTTTATCATTAACCGCATATTTTTGGTCAGGGCGATACGGTTCAGCCCCTTGTAATTCGGAACGAATTGTTTTCCTCTCTTTTTCGAGAATGTTTCTGATAAAAAAGAGGCAGACTTTGTCAATTGATAAAGGACTCCCTAAATCTCTGACACGCTGTTTTAGCGATTGTAGGACTTTATCATCAATTTCAAATTGATGTTGCCAATATTTGGCAGTTTGGGTTATACGTTTCTTCAAATAAAAATAGCTCCTAATTCATTAAATTGAAATGAACATTTCTATTATAATCATCTTTAAAAAAAATGCAAAGATTGTTTAACATTTTTAATTCAGGTACAAAGTTCAAGTTTCTATAATTAAGTTATTGGCAAAAAGGTTTTGGTGTTTTCTCGTAGGGTATACCCCTTTTTGCGTTAAGCTTAAGACAAGGTTTTTAGTGTGAGAATTACTGGCTCCAAATATTCTGCTAATTGTTTCACAGCTAAACCATATTTGCGATATAGTCTACCACCGCTAAAATATGTAGGTTTTACGATTTTTCCATAACCATTCCAGCAATTCCAGTTTTGGCATGACCAACAAAATGGCAAACCTAAAATGGCTATAACTATTCTTTTTTCAAAAGCTACATTACTGCCCCATCATTAACCAATACTGATATGGCTGATATTTGTGTGCTTTCTATGAAAATCAGTTAAGCATTTGTTCTTTAGCCTCATCAAACGATTCGTAAATCTGAGCATAGAGTTTTAAGCCTGCCTGACGAAAGATTTTTTGATAGTGACGATTGGGCATTGCAATTGCTAATTGATGATCTTGTTGTTTAGACTGAATAGCTATGCGAAATATTAAAGCAATGCCAGCACTATTAATATAATCATTCTCTCTAAAATTTAGAATGATATTTTTTAATCCCATTTTCTCGATATCTTCAAACGTTTCATTGACTGTGACCTTCGCCAAGTGGGTTAAGTCTCCCGCTAAATGCATGACAAGTGTGCCTTCATCAATATATTCTGTTTGAATTTGAAGTTCATCACCCATTGGATTACTCCCCAAATTTAAAATATACTCTAACAAATCTCTAAACTTGAAATTTATCTAAAAATATGCTAGACTTATGTACAATAGGTATTTTACCGTTAGACTAACAATGCAACAAGCAAAATGTCTCTTTTACATGATTTGTATAATATCAGTCAATAATAATTATGAATAAATTACCTTACTTAACAACACATCTACCAGGTATTGGTGGACAAATAAAAACCGTTCCTGATGATTTTCATGTTGAGGAAATACCCCTCTATCAACCCAGTGGTGAAGGAGACCATGTGTACCTATGGATTGAAAAACGGGGCATTACCACATTTCAAGCAATTAACCAAATAGCTCGTGCCTTAAACATATCATCAAGAAAAATAGGCTATGCGGGTTTGAAGGATGCACAAGCTGTAACGCAACAAATGCTTTCAATTGAAAATGTATCTCCTGAACAAGTTACAGTTTTAAGTTTGCCCAAAATCACGATATTATCTGTAAAACGACATAAGAATAAATTAAAGCTAGGTCATCTATCAGGTAATAAATTTCGGGTTAAAATCCGTCAAACTGAACAAAAATCTTTATCTAAAGTTGAAGTAATTTCGGATTACTTACTTAAACATGGTATCCCAAATTATTTTGGTCAGCAACGCTTTGGCTATCGGAATAATTCACATCGTTTAGGATTTGCACTTATGCAAAACAACAACACTGAATTTTTAGCTGAATATTTAGGTCATCCTCAACCGCATGAAACACCGCAAATCCAACATGCTAGGTCTGCTTATGATGCTAATGATTTAGACAAAGCATTGAAACTTTGGTCAGCCGTGCCATCTTCTGAAAAATCGGCATTACAAACATTAATTAGAACAGAAGATGAATCAAAGGCAGTTAATAGCATAAATAAGCGTTTACGCCGCTTGTTTTTTTCAGCTAGCCAGTCACATTTTTTTAATATACTATTAACCCAACGTTTACCTACATTAGATAAACTTGAATTTGGTGATGTTGCCTATATTCATCATAATGGTGCTTGTTTCATTGTTGACAATCCCGACGATGAACAAGCTAGGGCAGATATCTTCGAGATTAGTCCTACGGGTCCCTTATTCGGTAAAAAATGTTTGGCGGCTCAAGGAGAACCAGGTAGACGTGAAATGAGTGTGCTAAAATTAGCCAATTTTGAACTAAAAAACTTCGCCGTTCCTAGCCTTAAGCTAAAAGGAGGACGGCGACCGTACCGAATCCAGTTCTCAAATGTCCATGTAGATTGGGACAATTGCGTAGTCATCTCCTTTGCTGTACCAGCAGGAGGATATGCAACAATGGTTCTACGTGAGTTCATGAAAACAAATTAAGATAAAACAAAGAGTCACCTTCAGCCAAAGGTGACTTTTGTGCTGAATTTTTGATGTCATCCCCAGTATCACTTAACACTATTAATTGCTTCATCAATGCTATTATGAATGTCTGCATATTGGGTGAGACCAACCATGCGAAATATTTTTTGAAAATGCGAACTAGGCATAGCCATCAATAAACGCTGTTTTCGTTTACGAGCTTCGGTGACAATGCCAATTAGGATAGCTATACCTGCACTATTAATATAGTCGTTCTCCCTAAAATTAAAAACAACGTTCTTAACGCCCCAATCAGATATCTGTTTGTAGGCACCGGTAATGGGCTTCTCTGCAAACGTCGTCACATCTCCAGCTAAGTTGATGACGGCTGTTCTACTATTAAGCCGTTGGACCTCCACTTGAATTTCGTCGCTCATACAGTGTTTTCTCCTTCGTGAGCTACCCAACTCTAAAGAGATTGAGTTCCCTGCTTTCTAGATGACCACTGCCCCGAAGGACTGTAACTTTATCGAAAGCGAGGTAAGAAAACCCACCGATGCCATTAGGCTCGGTGGGATGAATTACCACCGTTTGGTTTTGCTCTAAAGTCATATTACTATTACCAAATCTATGACAAATACTTTCATTTTCTTTTTTTGTCAGCTATTTTACACTGACCTCTATTAACTATTAATAATTAATAAAGTGGTTGCCGTCGCTAATGTTAGCTAGGGTTTTACCACGCTCCACTTCGCCTACCATTCAGCGATGTTTAGTCACGCTCGCAGGGTACGGGACTCGGCTAATCCCGCAGTGCCTATATATTCCTAGCTAACGTGGTTCCCCATCAATCCGTAGATTGGTGGCTGAAGCTAATCAACCTGGGCTTGCTGTCAAGGCTTGAAGTTAGTTTGAGGATTGAGGTTTTTTCTTCCTCTATCCTCTCTTCTCTATCCTTCTTCCTGCAAGACAACCGATGCCGTTAGGCTCGGGTAGTTGACATACCTTGTTTTTGATGTTGATATAGATGTTCAGAAAAGAATTTCATTCCATCATGTAGAACAGACTTCTAGTCTGTTCAAAACAGCACAAACAAAACTCATGCAATACACGGCTCAAAGACATTATCTTAAAAGCTATATAACATAAAAAAACAGATTTCCTATCGATCCGCCAACAACCGAATTAGTTTACTGCTCGATATTCTTGTTGCGGTAAATTACCATGCGAAACTCGGTGCTGTCATCTTCTTCACTTTGGATAAATTGTGCTTCATCCATCAGTTCCGTGATAAGCCATAAACCCATACCACCTGGTGGTATTATCCCATCAATCATATCCTCAATATCAGGGTTATTAACATTTGACGGTGGTGGACCACCAAGTCCTGGATCAATCACTACAATTTCAAGCTTTTCATCGTGAGCAGTTAAAATTACGGTGATTTTATTACGGGAGTCAGCCTTGCTACCATAGGAAATCGCATTTGTGCAGGCTTCGGATATAGCCATCTTAATATCAGCAATACGCTCGGCATCAAAGCCAACACGTTTGGCAACGGTAGCCGCCACTTCCCGTGCTATTTTTTCATTACCAAGTTCACTTGGTATTTTTAATTCCACAACCCTGCTGGTATGGGAAGGGTTCATAAAACCAGCCGTTGGAGCCCCCAATTTTTGGTTGAGGGAGAAAACGGCTTCCCTCCTTTTTGCCTTAAGGCGATTTTCCTACCCCGTCCCTACTTTTAGTGGGAGGGTGATACTGTTAATTTTGGGTGCTGGTTTTTGAGAAACCAGCAAAACAAGGTAATTATAACAGCATCCTAGTTAGAATGCAAAATAGCTATATACAGTTCAATTTGAACCCAAAAAACGAAATGTCTCAAATAATATCTGAAACTACATGCAATCTAGTATAAGCAACTCTAGCTAATAGTCAACTTACGGTATCAAAATTTTGAAAGTTTTGATACTTTGTTCAAAAACTGGTAGCCGTTGCTCAAACTCATCAACACCTGTGCTGAATGTTACATTCCATATCATAGCACCATTTTTAATAGTATACAATATTTGTTTACCTGACCCACTTGGTAAAGTAAATTCCACAGTTGTAGCTCCTGCTTCATACCCGTCAAGTGAAATAAATTCTTGACCAATTAATTGAAACTGTGCTGGAAACTTCTTAACAGCGAGTTCTAAATAAGTTTCTAAAGTCATTGAAGAAATAATTTCTTCTTTGGTAATATTCAGGTCACAATTCTGTAGAAAACTATTGACATGCATAGACATTAATCAACAGTTTGCTTACACGGGTGCAACCAGCCCTCTAACCCGTCCTTTGGCAAGTGACTTTGCCACTAAAAACGTAAGCTTGTTGCGGATTGTACTTTTTGGGAAGGGGTCATCATCAATAAAACTAGCTTTACATAATATTAATAAACTCGTCTGCGTCTACACCAATTTCAGACAAATCAATATTGAGTACACCAAACAGAATACCTGATGTTGTAGGTAAATCAAGATCTTTAAACTCGGCTAAATTCTGACTGGCATATAATACAGTACTACCCTCATCACTTTCACTTGTAATATCACTCCAAGCAGTAGGCACATCCATAGAAACCAGCCGTTGGCAACCCCGACTTCTAGTCGGGGGAGGAAAACGGAACCTACCTCCTTTTTGCCTGAAATATAATTTCCTACCCGTCCCACTTCTAGTGGGGCGGGGTGATAGTTTTGAATTAAAAACTGTATTCGTAGCCATCCACACCTTGTATCACTTGACAGTATTTCCAATTCATGTCTATTTTGTTGACTCGAAAATTGCCTCTGGTACGTACTGCTACACGACCAACATGCACCCCAGCATATTTGCCTTTTGGCAAAACCAAATTTTTTCAACACGGCACCAATTGCGTATCGAATTGCATTGATTGCCGCCGCATCTCGTAATGGGCGTTTGGTTTGAGCCTGTAGATATTCCAATACAGTAGGCTTGTCCTGCAAAAAGACCTTCACATCTTGATTGCCTTTTTTCTGGTTGCACTTATGACAAGCTAAGGTCAAGTTGCTCAGTGAACGGATAGCGGCGGTAGACTTTTGCTTTACCGTCTCTTAACATTTGCCTAGCCCGTGCAGGATGGCAGGGCATTAACGGCTTTTTGTTTTTGTCTAATACAAATACTTTTTGCATTGTTTTGTTACCCTTTAAGTAAGTTAAAAATCTCTACTTTCGTAGGTAAATGTCTCCTCGACAATGTTAGTCCGTAGGTTTGAATGTCAGCAACACTGGGCTTAACCCCTTTAAACCTGTTTAATCACTGACCGTAGTGGGCAAGGCTGGAGAAGCACCCTGCCGTACCTGTTGTAGCTTTCTACGGTAACGTAGCACTTAAAAAATGCTGAGTTTGGTCAACTTGGAGCCTGTAGGATTGCTCCTGCAAGCCCCCCACTTCTAGTGTGGGGTTGTTGACTTGTAATATGTCCAAATCATCCGTTATGGTGGTGTATTCATCATAAGAAACTATGTTAGATTCTAATTTATCTGCTAATAATTCAGCAACGACATCAATAGCATATCCTTCTGTAGGTGTAACTTCTGATTCTGATTGACTAGAATCACCACCTGGCAATTCTCCAGTATTTTTAACCGCCAACGAAGTGGTGGTTGATGTGGGTACAGGTGTATTTGTTGTTTTGGGCATGGGAGTACTTGTCGGATGGACGGGCGTATCTGTTGGTGCCATGACTACAGTATCGACGGTTGGTGCCTCCGAACCACATGCTGTTGCAAAAATAGTAATTACAAAAAGAACCAAAAATATATTAAAAGCTTTATACTTCATTTTTCATATTACTAAATTTTAACTACTCTTGTAACTTCTTAGGTATGGAGTGCCAAGATTTTATCTTGACACTATGCAGAATAAAATCTTGCGACTCCGAGGCAGTAGCTAAGTAGTTACTACAACATATAATTTATAGAAGGAATGTGATAGCTTTAGCTATTGCATGCAAAAGATAAATTTTTTGCACTCCTTCTGTTTCGGTTTGGGTTGACGGACATAACTTCCTACAATTAAAATCGAATTAATACACATGTCAAGATTGCCACATAAAGTCGAGTATCCATCTAATAACTCCAATGGCAATGAGTACTCCTCCTTCCCAACGTTCCAGCCTCAAGCCGGTATACAAGAAATACACCACAAGACAAACCATGCCAATCAATGCTCCAACACTCCATAAAGCTGAGGAGTCAACAGTCATATGTGGATTAAGCATTCCAGCTACTCCTAACACGCCAAGCAAATTAAATATATCACTGCCAATCAGATTACCGACCGATATACCATACCGCCCACGTAAAATAGCCATCAAGGAAGTTGCCATCTCAGGAGCAGATGTACCAGCAGCCACAATCGTAACTGCAATCACCCACTCGGAAATCCCAGCTGTTCGGGCTAAACTAGAGGCACTCTCTACCAGAAAATGTCCTCCACCAACAACTAATTCTAAACCAGCGATGAGTGTAACCCATTCCAGCAATGTAGCTTCTTTTTCAACAACCTTTTCTTCTTCAATATCTTCACCTTTTATCAGAAGATACCCTAAGTAAACCAACAAGCCACTAAAGAGCATAACCCCTTCAAATCGTGAAAGTGTAAGGTCATAAATAAATATGAACAAAACAATAGTTATAGCTATTAAAATGGTACCATCACGCTGTACGAGGCTTTTTGATACTGGGATAGCACGAAAGGCAGCCACCCCTCCTAAAATAAAGCCCAAATTAAAAATATTTGAGCCGACAACATTACCGACAGAAATATCTGCCTGCCCGTTCAGTGCGGCTGAAATAGTCACTGCAAATTCGGGAGCAGATGTGCCAAAAGCCACAATTGTCAAGCCGATAATCAAATCGGACATACCAAACTGGCGACCTAAAAGCACCGCCGAATCCACCACTAAATCTGCCCCTTTCCATAGGGCAACAATTGATAAGATAACGATAACAACATCGTACAAAGCATCCATGTAATATTTCCTACCTTTTAAAACAGATAATTAATTATACCACAACTTTGCCGTTTGGTATAAATTACATATTTATTTTCATAATTTACAGAAAAAGGAACAGATTGCATTCTACCAAATAACATTAACATCATACAACTTAATCGGTGAAGTTTAATACTTCAAATTTTTTAGCTGAACTTCTAATCATAAGTTAATGTTTCTCTTACACTTAGATGAGCGGCATTGTATGCTGGTAAGAAGCTGGCTAATCCCGAAATACCAATGACAACCGCTAACCAGATTCCTAGTCCAACAAACGAAAACGTATAAAAAAGTGGCATCTGTACTAAAACTATACCCACTTGGTAGCAAAGTAGACGACTTAATGGCATGGAAACGATTGCTGCTCCTAGCCAAGCTAACATGCCAATTATAAACCCCTCCACCATGAAAATTTGTAGAATAGTTTTATTCTCAGCACCGATTGCTCGCATGACACCGATTTCACGGGAACGCTCCAGTACATTCATGGTCATGGTTCCCATCAGACCTAAGCCACCCACAATCGCCATCAGAAGTGATAATGTCATCAGTAATCCCGTCAAAATGTTAAATCTCTCATGGAAAATGACTTTTTCTTGGGAACGAGTTTTGTTAGATTTCACACTTAGTCCGTCCCGTTTTAATTGTGTTTCGACTGCCTGTGCCATGCGAGCATGGGTGACGGAGTCATGTTTATCTGTTACAACGCGGACGCTTTTTGTCCGCCCCGATTCACCCATTATTTTAGCAAAGTACGGATAATTAACATAAGCAATTGTTGGAGCAATCGGCGACTTAAACTCTGTACTCACGCCCACTATTTGCCAATCAAATTCCTCATCACCGATGTCAAGGATTAAATCGTTTCCCACTGTCAGATATGGTTCGTGTTCCATCATGGAATTGGTGACGACTAATGCCATGTCATCATCTTGAACGAGCCATCGGCCAGATGTTATGTCCAAATCTAACAAATTGGTATTTGCGGGTGGAGCGAAAAGAACAATGTCATCTCCTTTGCTACCGTCGGGATGAATCGGATTAGCAATGCCAAGTCCCCAGCTTTCGACATGCTGAACGCCGTGTACTTGTTTTATCGATTCTTCAACATTTTTAATGCGATATGAACGGCTAAATTCAATAGAGATGTCAAATCCTGTAACGGCAATCATTATATCAATGGAATAAAAAAGAGATTCTCGCAAAGTCATGACGCTGATAAAAATAGCTCCGCCTAAGGTCAAGGCAATCAATGTCCGAATCAAACGCCCCTTACGACGAAATGTATTTCGTAGCGAGAGAAATAAAGGGCGAGATAGGGGAATGATTTTTCGGATTCCTATGATAAATCTGTCAATACGACTGTTGCCAAATTGTTCTGAACCTAAGCCGTAATCGCTTAGTGTTTCCCGAACAGTTAAACGAGATGTTGAAATAATGGAAGGAAATGAGGCTAGAACAGGAATAAGTAAACTGGCTATTACCTGTAACATGACAACCAATAGTGACATTCGAACATCTGCCAAATCAAAATTAATTTGGTCTGCCTCAAATTGAGAAATGGCACGGGCTCCCATGACCCCAAGTGGTATTGCCAAAATCAAAGCTAATAAACCAAACATTACTACCAAATTAATGTAAATGCGGGCAATTTGTCGTGTATTGGCACCGATAGCTTTCATGACACCAATTTGTTGTGTTTGTTGTGTTAGGATTGCTGATATAGTATTGATAGTTAAAAAAGCACTAAGAAATAACGACAACACCGCCAAAGCACTGAATATCAACATCAGAGCAGGTAAAAATTGTTCTACGGGATGCTGAAGTGGTTCGGGAACATCGGTCAAGTAAACTTTGCGACCTGTTCGTTCTGTCTTTTGTTTGACTTCTTCGGCAACATGCCAAATATGTGCTTTATCCCATCGTTTTTCAGCCACAACGAATAAAAGGCGATTGAGCGGATACGGCAAGGCAAGCCATTCGGCTGTATCAGTCGTCACATAACCATAAACAATACCTGTGACTTGAGCTGGAGGTTGACTCATGTCATGGGCAAGTCCTGATATTTTTAAGGTGCGTTCTTTGCCATTCTCTACCTCAACTACAATTGATTCACCCACATCTACTTGAGTCATGAACATTGATTTGCGTTCAATTAAAATGGTACGTTCAGGCGGTGGCCAGTCCCCTTGTTCTGGATTGATGATGTTGATGGTGATGTCGTTAAAATCATCAACAACAAATAGTGTCATGTCTTGCCATTTTTCTGAACCCAAATTAATACGTACATTAAAAACGCCTCTCCCTTCAGCATGACTAACATCGGACATTCGTTTTATAGATTTAATTAAACGGTCGTCTAGTATATCTATGTGAAGGATGGAACTAGCAGGATTAGTACGGAGATAACTTGATGTCAATTCATTAGAAATCGTTATTTGCGACTCGGCAACAACCCCAAAAGCAAATACGCCAGCCGCAATTGACAGAACGACTAACAGGGTTCGTAATTTTGTTTGCCAAAGGTCATTAAATACTTTGTACCAACGGATTGGAATCAGCATAGAAATTTTTAACTGTTTAGAACGGGATGAAGAATTCGATAGGATTTTCCTGTATTTTCTATAATGGTCAGATGAACATGGGCTTTCCACTAACAAGGATGTAATAATTAAGTTTTCAATTCAAAGCACAGGGTAGAACACAACACGGTGTTTATGCCTACGAAAAGCACCACAAATTCTTCACCTTGCAAAATTCATTATAGCACAAAAAACTGATAAGCAAAACTTCACCAAGGAATAAGAATTTAATAAAGTGTGTTGTAATTTAAATTCTGATATACTTTTCTTGACTTTTCCCATAAATTTTTCTAGTATCTATTCTAGTGTCGTTTTTTCCTTTTTTTGTCAAGTATCATTTCTAATGAATCATCATGAGAAATATAATACAATTCAACCTGCGAACTAAAATCGTCATTGCTTTTTTGTTATTAGCCTTATTGCCATTAGCACTTTTAGCTTATCTCAATATTCGTAGTACAAGACAAGCTCTCACCGATGTTGCTAATCAGATGTTGTTTGTAGCTGCTTCGGAAACGGCTGAAACCATAGATTCATTCTTGGCTGAAAGTTTAGATGCCGTTCAATCAGCGGGACAATTACCCGTGTTTGCAGAGTATCTGAACTTATCTCCTGGTGAACGTGCAGACAGTTCTCAAAAAACTGAAATCAACACCATTCTGAATGCATTGAGTCGTCGGCATCAGAAATTTATTGATTCGTATGCCTTATTGGATGAAGAAGGCATAAATATTTTTGATACTGTTCGAGACGATATTGGTTTAGATGAGTCCCATGTCATCTACTATCAAGCACCGCATCAAACCCATGCCCCCTACATTTCACCGATTATTTTCCTGCCGCAACTTACGCGACAAGCAAATTTTTATTTAAGTGCCCCCATCCATGATGTAACGGGCAAATTCATTGGCGTGTTACGAATGCGTTATGACACCAATTTACTCCAAGAATTGATGGTACAAAGTCGAGAATTGGCTGGTTCACAAACTTATGGGATTTTGTTAGATGAAAACTATCTTATTTTAGGGCATGGCGAAGGACGAACACATCTATTCAAAACGGTCGCTTCGCTAAATCATGAGCAGGTTGATAGGTTAAAAGAGCATGGACAATTCCCTAATTTGCCTTATGAAAATCTCATACTCAAATTTCATGAGTTTGAAACAGGATTGAACAATATTGAACAGGAGCCTATTTTTACCGCAGACTTACATCCCGAAAATACTGACAGAGAACAAGTGGCAGTTGCTCCTCTCAAGGAAACATCATGGTTTGTCGTATTTGCTCAACCGCACACAGTTTTCCTCAAACCTGCTAAAGAACAGACAAATACCACATTATTATTAGCTATGATGATTGCCATTGTGGTGATAATCATTGCTGTCATAGCAGGACAAAAATTGGCAAAACCAATTATCAGCATGACCATAATTGCTCAACAGATTGCAGGAGGTGATTTAAACGCACAAGTCCCTATTACAAGCACTGATGAGACTGGACGTTTAGCTGAAGCCTTTAATAGCATGACCACACAATTGCGAGAGTTGATTAATTCGTTAGAAGAACGAGTACAAAAACGTACTGCTCAACTACGTGAAAATAATGAGATGTTAGAACATCAGGCAGAAGTCTTGCAAAAACAACAAGCTCAACTTGAGGAATATAATGCTGAGATTGAAATCCAATCATTAGAATTGAAGGCATCCAAAGAAGACTTAGAAGGTGCCAATGAAGAATTAATAAATCTCAATGCCAGCAAAGATAAATTCTTTTCAATTGTTGCCCATGACCTGAAAAACCCATTTTTACCATTACTTGGTTTGAGCGAATTGCTTGAATTTGTCGCTGATAGTGCCGAACCGAGCGAACTTAAAGAATACGGGCGTGTCATTCATCAATCAGCTAAAAATGTGTATGACTTGTTGGTTAGTTTGCTTGATTGGGCGAGGATACAACAAGGTCGCATGCCATTTAAGCCTGAGTCATTCCTAATCAATGAGGTGGCAATGGAGAATGCCATGCTCTTAGGTGAGAGTGCCAAAGCGAAAAATATTACTCTTTCTGTCAATATACCAAACGATATTATGGTACATGCCGATAAAAATATGACTACTACTGTCATTCGCAATTTGGTTAGCAATGCCCTGAAGTTTACGCCGAGTGAGGGACATGTGGAAATAGGAGCACTTACCCACGAAGACGGGGGGATTGAGGAGGGGAATCCCTGCATTGAAGTGCATATCAAAGATTCAGGCATCGGTATGAAACCCGAAGACATTGACAAATTGTTTCGGATTGATGTGCATCATACTACAATAGGAACAGATGATGAAGGTGGTACGGGACTTGGTTTGATTATGTGCCAAGAAATGGTGGAAAAGCATGGCGGCAAAATTTGGGTCGAGTCTGAACTTGGGCATGGCACAACGGTGAAGTTTACCGTGTCATGTGCTTAACCAAAATCAACATAATGGTCAGAACATTTATGAACGACTCATGCGACCTGTCCTACATAGTAATTATGATTGTGTTGTAGTGATTCGATGCGTGGTCAGCCCACGTTTTTCATTGCGAGTAATACTGACGATATTGACTTTTTCCACATCAGCCGTTACCGTATAGCGGGCTTGAATAGCAAGCCCCAATGGCTGAGCAACCACAGCAGCAAATGTAGCCGCTAGGATTGCTTCGGGCAGTGCTGCCCAACGAAAACGTCGATTTGGGTTTCCTGTCATACTTATGGATAAAAATGTTGCCAGCCCTGTTAAAATGCCAGTTGTTGCTAATACTGTGCCGCATCGAGAATGAACAGCTAAGTTCTTTTCTCCATTTTTCATCCGTTGCAGAGCCTCACTAGTAGCATGGGTTACATCATCTGTTTTGACATTACCGTACAGAGTAAAGCCATGTAAATCACTTCGACCTACCATTGATAAATTAGGATATTTCCTACTCAGCATGTGAATAGTAGCATGTTCAAGTCCATGATTGCGGCGGATATTGATAAAGGGATAAAAATTGTGTATGCTCATGATTATTTTCGATTTCTTAAAATTTGAGTTTATATGTACAAAATTTTTAGTTATTTTGACATTATACTATTATTAGTACGTTGTGTCAACTGTATTTGCTTTGTAGAGGAATGTAACCGTGAGTATCTAAGTATGAGTTCCAACGCAGAGCATTGGAACGAGGGAAAATTTTTAGTTATTTTGACATTATACTATTATTAGTACGTTGTGTCAACTGTATTTGCTTTGTAGAGGAATGTAACCGTGAGTGTCTAAGTATGAGTTCCAACGCAGAGCATTGGAACGAGGGAACGCATAGCATTGGAACGAGGGTATGCTAGGAGAACCCAACACCTCGCAGGTTTGATTTTTGCATTTGGCATGTTTGCGAAGATGTGCTAAAATATCACTATCTGAATGCAAAGGAAAATACGTGAAAAAATCAAATATTCATTGGCATAAGGTGTTGGGCTGTCATGAAAGATTTGCCAGAATCCGATATTATTTTCCTGAGATTGGAAGGGGATACATGGACTCCCGCACAGAAAGCCTATTTACCAGATGGCATTCGCGAAAGTGATGCTCGTCATGTGTTAATTGAATTTAAGTACAGTGAATCACTGAACAAAAAAGCTATCCGTCAAACAACATCCTATCAGTATTGGTATTGTCAATCAGAGAAGTTGGAAGAGGATGACCTCAAAACAGTTATTGTGGTCTCAAAAACACCCCGTAAGCAAACCTTGCAACGATTTGGTTATAACAGCATGAAGGCTGGGGTGTATAGGAGCAATGATCCTTTGGCGGATGACATTGGATTAATAATATTAAACGAGTTGCC
>NBMH01000097.1 GCA_002084875.1 Anaerolineaceae bacterium 4572_78
CCTCCAACCTAGGGACACATGATTTAATGATTGTTGGCTGAATTTGCGAATTCTTAAAAATTGTAGTATATTCTTAGGAAGAAGTTGGTTTTTCATGACCTTGCAAGGTGAGGAATGAGGAATATAGTAAGTACCTAAACATAAGTTTTTGTGATTTTTTGTAGCCAAGTAAGTAAAGTCACGTTTTCATACAGACACCTTACTGGAGGGTCAAAGCTTGCTTTGACATGAAAAAGCGTGTCGAGGAAAATCATGCAAACATACCCTGCAATTGCGATATTCATCCTAAACTGGAATGGCAAAGATGATACATTAGCATGTCTCGCATCGTTGCAAAAATTGAACTATCCCAATTACACAGTCATCGTTATTGACAATGCCTCTCAAGATGACTCTGTTCATGTTATTCGAGAATCATTCCCCGCTGTTACCTTGTTTGAAATGCCTGAAAATCTTGGATTTGTCGGCGGCAATAATTATGGACTGAGGCATGCCGAACAGAACAAATTTGAATACGCTCTATTGCTCAATAATGATACAGAAATTTCCTCCGATTTTTTACGCTTATTGGTCGAAACTGCCGAATCAGATTCTACAATTGGTATCGTCAGCCCATTGATTTATTACTTTGAACAGAAAGATACCATGTGGTCAGCAGGAGGCAAAATTGATTGGTCACATGGTAGCACTTCAATGATTGGCATTGGGGAGGTGGATAAAGGACAGTTTGGTGAAAAGCCATACTCCGTTGATTTTGTGACAGGCTGTGCTTTGCTCATCAAAATGGAAGTGGTCGCTCAAGTGGGCATGTTGGATGAACGGTTTTTTGCTTATTACGAAGATGCCGAATGGTGCCTCCGAGTTCAAAAAGCAGGCTTCAGAACCATGCTCGTTCCGCATGCAAAAATTTGGCATAAAATCTCGCCTGTGGTTCGTGAATCTTCGCCGCATGTTCATTACCTAATGACACGTAATCGGCTGTTATTTTTGGAAGTGACCAACATGCATAAGTCTGCTTGGCAACATACCATTTTTGAGTATGGACGAACCTTATTCAGTTGGACAGTCAAACCAAAATGGCGACACAAAAAGCCACAACGTCAGGCTATGTTGCAAGCAATCAAGGATTATAGAAATCGTCGGTTTGGTGGATTAAAAAAACAATCTATCACAAAACGAATTTATCCGATTTCCTCAAATAAAATGCATATCCTCGTTATTTCTCGATGGTATCCTTACCCCGCTGATAACGGCTCGAAAATTCGGGTTTTTAATTTGATTAAGTATTTTGCCAAACGACATCATATTGTGTTGGTTTCATTTGCAGGGGAATCTATTAACGAGGAACGACAACAAGCAATGCGACAATATTGTCAGCGTGTGATTGTGGTGCCGTACCAACCATTTCATATCAAGGCAAGCCTTGACGCTCCTGCAAATTGGAAGGCATGGCTAGGCTTCTTTTCAAGTAAGCCTCGTTCAGTAATTAATACTTACAGTCAAGAAATGGTAGATTCGATACTGACAGAAAGTCAGCGTACCAAATTTGATTTGGTTGTTGCTTCTGAAATTGATTCCATTCCTTATGGGTTGTTGCTCCCCGATATTCCCAAACACCTAGACGAATTACAAATTGCAATTCATTATGGACGGTTTATCAATAAAATTCGTGCTTGGTTGACCTGGTGGAAAACTGCCCGATATGTTGCCAAGTCCTTGCAAAAGTATGATGGTTGTTCGGTAGCATCAAGCAAAGAACGAGATTTAATATTAAAAATATCACACAATATTTGTCCAATTGAAGTTATACCAAATGGGGTTGATACCGAACTTTGGGCAATCAATGAATCAGACAGTCGCACTTTCGATGCAAACTACGAGTTTGTGACTCCTGATTTGGAACCTGATACCTTAATTTATTCGGGATCACTCACCTTTTACGCTAATTTTGATGCCGTTGACTTTTTCATACAGCATGTCCTGCCGCTCATCCAAGTTAAGCATCCTCATGTGAAATTTTTTATTACGGGCAAAACAAATGATGAAATTCGCAACCGCCTACCACAAAACGATGCCGTTAATTTTACGGGTTACTTAAACTTCGAGGAGTTACGAAATAGGATGGCGACGAGTTGGCTTAGTGTTGTACCATTGCAAGAAGGTGGCGGCACACGACTGAAAATTTTGGAATCGTTAGCGGTTGGTACACCTGTTGTGTCAACTCATAAGGGAGCAGAAGGAATTAATATCATAGATGGCAAACATGTTTTATTATCCGATAGTCCGACAGATTTTGCTAAGGCAGTTATACGATTGCTTGAGGATAAAAAATTGCGAAATGAATTGGGTTTTGAGGGAAATCGTTTGGTTAGAAATCAGTACGATTGGAATATAATCGCTCACAAATTAGGGACATTTTTGAAAAGCATTGTATAGCTGTTCAGAATGGCACAAACAAGATGTCTGTGGTACATGATTCAAATTTGCCTTTAAAAAGATAGCGATGTATATTACAGAAGTGTGACATAAAATTACTGCTAGAATGGCATAAGTGCCACAAAAAATAACAAAGGAGCTAAATTTATGCCGAAACTTGGCGTTCACGTCTCGATTGCGGGCGGGATTGATAAGGCCCTTGACCGTGCTGAAGAACTCAATTGCAATACGATGCAAATATTCACTAAAAACAATAATCGCTGGAAGGCTAGAGAACTTAGACCTGCTGAAATTGAACGCTATCATGAGCGACAAGCCGAAACAGGGATTGAGCCTGTGGTTACTCATGCTAGTTATTTAATCAATTTAGGGTCCCCAAAATACAAATTATGGGAAAAATCAATGGCAGCTTTGGTCATTGAACTAAGGCGATGTGAGATATTAAAAATACCATATTTGGTACTACATCCTGGTGCCCATGTAAAAAGTGGACGCGAAGCAGGACTAAAGCGTGTCGCGGAAGGATTGGATATGGTTCATAATGCTACCTCTGGATATCAAGTGAAAATCGCATTAGAATTGACGGCAGGACAAGGAACTGTGTTGGGCTACCAGTTTGATGAATTATCGACTATCATCTCCAAATGCCAACAACATGAGCGATTAGTTGTTTGTTTTGATACTTGTCATGCCATTGCCGCTGGGTATGAATTTAGAAATGAGTCTGCTTACCAAGCCATGATTGATAAATTTGATACAGTTATCGGCTTGGACAAATTGGTGGTGATACATCTGAATGACTCAATAGGTGACTTAGGTAGTCGATTGGATAGACATGCTCACATTGGCATGGGTAAAATTGGCTTGGAACCATTTGGCTTTTTCCTCAATGATAGCCGCTTTACAGACATTCCATTTTTGCTAGAAACGCCACAAGATGTTAAAATAGAAAGTGACAGAGAAAATCTAGCACGATTGCGGTCATTGATAGATGGTGTTGAGGATGATGCCTAACCATCAATTAATTATTTTTCTTTGAATTTCAAAAAGCTTAACATAATTTAAGGAGTTTTTATCATGGCAATTTCGTCAGAATTAATGGAAATTTTACGTTGTCCATACTGTGTAAGTGGAAAAACTCGTCAACCTGGTGATGACCCTGGTCGGCTTGAGTTAGTAAAAGATGATACATGGCTGGTTTGTGTCGATTCGGGACATAAATATCCCATTCGGGAAGATGTACCAGTCATGCTTATTGAAGAAGGGGAAA
Source organism: Anaerolineaceae bacterium 4572_78 (assembly GCA_002084875.1). Classification (GTDB taxonomy): domain Bacteria; phylum Chloroflexota; class Anaerolineae; order 4572-78; family 4572-78; genus 4572-78. The sequence goes on from NBMH01000097.1 coordinate 3,707, forward strand.
AATGGAAGGAAACCCCTGTTGAAGAATTACCTGAACCAGGCAATTTGGTTGAATCTAGTCCGACACCTACACCAAGCGAGTCATACGATACTACTGTCAGCCATCGTTCAGGTCCCGACCCTCTAATTTTTGTTGCCATAGGGGGAGTTGTAGTATTGTTGCTGATATTATTTTTCATTTTACGCGGCAAGCATGCTACCGTAGAGGAATAGGCAGTAATCAAACTTAGTAGCCGCAATTTCCAATTGCGGCTACTGATTCAAAAGTTGTTTAGGAGGACTTTATGCAAGCAATAACATTAGACCTTTCGCCTGTGGTTGAATTGACTCATGATATCTTTGCTACTATTTGTCAATATAACCAAAGATTTCATTTTGAAAGAACATACAAAGGAGAATTGATGATATTTCATCCAGCTTTTACTGGAACAGGAGGAAAAAATTCTTATATTAGTGGCATGCTATTTATGTGGAACGAAAAAATGCGATTAGGAATTGCCTTCGATTCATCAACAGGATTTACCTTACCCAATAGTGCTATTCGTTCTCCTGACGCGTCTTGGATACCGCATGAACGCTGGAACAAACTAACCCACCAAGAACAGCATGAACAATTTTCGCCGATATGCCCCGATTTTGTCGTCGAGTTAATGTCCTTTTCAGACCGTCTAAAACCCACTAAGGAAAAAATGGAAGAATGGCAAACTAATGGTTGCCGTTTAGGTTGGTTGATTGACACTAAGAATGAAAACGTGTATATCTACCGTGGGGACGGCAGTACTGACATGATAAAATCGTTTGATGACATAGCAAGTGGCGAGGATGTGTTGCCTGATTTCGAACTGGCATTGGAAAGATTACGATAGAAATAATACCAATTATTCAAATACTTTTTTCATTTGGAATTTGATATTCAGCACTTTGTCCATCAAGTCACCCGTTGAAAACACCTGTTTTTCAGTCAAGGATTGACACACTGTAATTATACTTGGGAATGGCTGAACTAACCAACATGATTTGATTCCTGATTCAAAATACACCTCAAACTTATCCAAAATTTCTTGTACGCCTTGAGTAGGCGAAAGCACTTCAATCGCTAGCTTTGGCATGTCTGTCATTTTTATAACGTCTTTGGCAAAGTTAATACTAATATCATTCTTAGGATATATCACAACATCAGGGGTATAATCTTTGCCATTTATTGTCAAAGTAAGCTCGGAATGAATGTTGTAATCCTTAAAATCAAACAGAATATTGATTAACTTTGCCTGAATATACGAGTGAACTAATGAAGGCATAATTACTCCTGATTTTTGGTAGTGGTAGTACCGCCACCATCTAAATTTTTAAGTTATCTTCTATAATTTTAACTTTTTTGATTGCATGAGGCAAATTATGTAATCATTTTTGTGGTTACGCAATTTTGAGTGTATAATCATGAGTGAAAATTAATTATTTGTCGATAAAAAAGGCGAAACCATGTTATACTTTAAAGATTGCACATTGGAAATTTTAGACGAAACATTTTCATTGAAAGAAATTACTGCTTTGCAAGCCTTGACAAATTGGCTAAATCATGAAGCATCATGTTCGGATTTTGAAAAAGAAATGCTCAATCGACTCAAAAAACGTGTACATTTTGGTTATAGAGATTGGAACGAGGCAGAATTGTTACAACATGTTATTGCCCCATTATTCACATTGGTTGACTTTAGCAATGAAAAACACATGCTTTTTTCTGAACGAAAATTTGAAGGCGTGGTTGATGGTACAGCAATGAGTGGCAAGCCTGATGGTATCATTGCTAGTGGGCGTCGCTCCCCAAAAAAGCCATATTTTTGTTTTCAGGAATACAAGCGTTTCAAAAACCCTGACGGTGATCCTGCGGGACAATGTCTAGCAGCCATGCTTGTTGCCCAAGAAATTAACGAATATAAACACCCGATTTATGGTTGTCATGTTATCGGCAATGCATGGTATTTCATGGTTTTGGAGGGAAAAATATACAGCATCAGCACAGGGCATTTTGCTACCCGTGATGACATTTTTGATATTTTCCTCATTCTGAAATCCTTAAAAGCTATCATTATTGAATTGACTACGGAATCACAAAGCTAGCTTATGATTATTGACATTGCCCGCAATTTGCTCAACATGGGTTTAAACCCAGAGAAAATTTGTCAAACAACAGGACTTACCTTTAATGAAATCAATTATTCAGCAGATGGAGGAACATAAATAATGCAATTTGTCAATCCACGCAACGATGTGGCATTTAAAAAAATCTTTGGCGATGAAAACAAAACGGAAATCCTTATCAGCTTCCTCAATGCTGTCTTAGATTTGAGGGATGATAAGGAAATCCAATCAGTGAAAATGCTCAATCCGTATCAAACTCCACGTTTGAAGATTCTGAAAACGAGCATTTTAGATGTGCGAGCCACTGATAAACGAGGGATAACCTTCATTGTTGAAATGCAAGTCGCCCATGTAACTGGGGTAAAGAAACGATTTCTGTATTACATCACTAAGGCATACAATTCACAAATCAATCGCGGTGAAGATTACCCCAAATTAAATCAAGTCATCTTCATCGGGATACTGGATTTCAATTTGTTTGATAGAAGTAAAAAAGTGAAAGATAAACGCTATATTACCCGTCATCAGATATTGGATACTGAAACACATGAACAGGAATTTAAGGATTTGGAGTTGAACTTTTTGGAGTTGCCAAAGTTTAAAAAGACCGAATCCGAATTGGTGAGCATGCTCGATAAATGGGTGTTTTTCATCAAGCATGCCGATGGTTTGGAGGTTATTCCAGAGTATGCGATGCATGACCATGCTTTGCAAGAAGCGTACAAATCAGCTGACCAATTCGGTTGGAGTAAGGAAGATTTGGAAGCGTATGATTATCGTGGCATTAAGATGCAAGATGCACGCGGGGCATTGCAGTTTGCATATCAACAGGGCAAAGTTGACACTGCCCACAACTTGCTAAACATGGGTTTAAGCCATGAGCAAATCGCTCAAGCTACTGGTCTGTCTATTGAAGAAATTGGTACGCTTGCAAACGTATGATTTACTTGTCGCTGTATGAAAACCTGACCTACTTGGCTGGAGCATCAAAGCTTCTGGTATTCTATGTGAGTGTGAAACTTGTTTTTTTGCTTTGACATGAAAATCCGTTGTGCAGCTCAATCCGATGTCATATCATGTACAGATTTCACAGAAACATGGTGTAAATTTTGCTTTTTTTGAAAGTGGTGATAGAATGGTTCTTAACTAAAAACTGACATCGCTTAGGCTATGATGTATAACAAATTAAAACAACCAATTTTACTTGCCTTTAGTGGCAACAATAATATAAGTTTTTATGGTCATAGATGTCCCTCATTTTTAAACATGAAAATGGGGGTTGATTTTTCACGGAGAAATTAATGAATGCATATAGGTATTGATGCTCGACTCGTATTTTATAATAAAGCAGGTATTGGACAATACATTATTCACCTTACAAAAGCTATTTCAAAATTGCAATCCATCCATGAACGGTTCACTATCTTACAAAGTCGTAAAGATAAATTTCGGATTTTAGAAAACAGTAATTTTGCTAGAGTATCTTTGTGGACTCCTAGTCATAATTGGTTTGAAAAGTTTGCACTCCGCTTTGAAACTATGACACTTGGTTTGGATTTACTTCACTCCCCTGATTTTATTCCTCCTTTATGGCGAAATTTCAAATCAGTGATAACGGTTCATGATTTGTCGTTTATGCTTTATCCCAAATTCATGACCAAAGAATCGGCTCGCTATTACGGTCAAATTGACCAAGCAGTCCGTAGCACTGACCATATCATCGCTGTTTCTGAAGCAACAAAGGAAGACTTAACCAAATTACTGGGAGTACCTGAACAAAAAATTAGTGTGATTTACGAAGGCGTTAATCCAATTTACCAACCTACTGACAAACGCGAAGCCATTGCCGCCATTCAGAAAAAATGGCAAATTGAGCCAGGCTTTATTTTCTTTATCAGCACACTTGAACCTCGTAAGAATATACCAGCACTGTTGAAAAGTTATAAATATTTGCGGGATAAGTATAAAATCAAAGAACCGTTGGTTTTAGCAGGTAAACAAGGCTGGTTTTTTGAGGAGGTAGAACGCACTCTACAAGAACTCAAGTTGGAAAATGAAGCTATTTTTCTAGGGCGTGTGAGCGACTCTGATGTAAAATATCTTTATAATACGGCTGGCATGCTCGTTTATCCTTCATTTTACGAAGGGTTTGGTTTACCTCCTCTCGAAGCAATGCAGTGTGGCACACCTGTGATTGCATCGAAAATCAAAGTCATGCCTGAAGTGGTGGGCGATGCTGCCCTTTTAATTGACCCACATGACCACGAAGATTTAGCTTCGGCAATATATCGTTTGTTGAATGACGAACAGTTATGTCAGGATTTAATTCATAAAGGCACGCAACAAGCCTCTAAATTTTCATGGGAAAAAGCGGCTTGTGAAACGATTGATGTCTATCGCAAAGTAGGGAGTTAGAAGTTAGGAGTAGGGAAATGGCTGGGGTTAGAATCTACTAACGAGAAAAGGAGTGAATAATCACAAACAAATTCTAACAATTTGCCTATAAACAGATTTAGTGCTAAAGTCGATATTAATAATAATTTGGAGCAACAACACTTGCTTTGTCATGGAGGTTTCCCAAACTTGGAATCAAAACAACTTGAAGTACGAAAATTAAAAAAGAAAGCTCGACTTGGCGGCGGGCAGAAACGAATTGATGCTCAACATGCTAAAGGAAAATTAACCGCTTATGAACGGATACAACTCCTTTTGGATGAAGGCTCATTTCGAGAAATGGACTTATTTGTTACTCATCGCTGTGATGACTTTGGTTTAGATAAGAATAGACCTTATGGTGATGGTGTAGTTACTGGCTATGGTACTATTAACAACCGCTTAGTTTATATTTTTGCTCAAGACTTCACAGTTTTTGGTGGAAGTCTAGGACGGTCTCATGCTGATAAAATCATAAAGGTTATGGAATTGGCAATGAAAATAGGTTGTCCCGTAATTGGCTTGAATGACTCAGGAGGAGCCCGCATTCAAGAAGGTGTAGTCAGTCTTGGTGGCTACGCTGATATTTTTCTGCGGAATACACTCGCTTCAGGAGTTATCCCGCAAATTTCAGTGGTCATGGGTCCGGCTGCTGGCGGAGCGGTGTATTCTCCCGCCATAACCGATTTTATTATCATGGTCAAAAATACAAGCTACATGTTTATCACGGGTCCCAATGTGGTAAAATCGGTCACCCATGAGGATGTGACATTTGAGAATTTAGGTGGAGCTTCTGTCCATGCCGAAATTAGTGGGGTAGCTCATTTCACGGCTGAAAACGAGGAACATGCTCTCGATATTTTGTCAGAATTGCTTAGCTACATTCCTCAAAATAACATGGAAGACCCCCCTGAAATTAAATGTACAGATGACCCTTTACGAACTGATATTAAACTAGACACCATCGTCCCTGATAACCCCAATAAACCATATAACATGCTTGAGGTTATTGAAACAATTGTAGACAACCATAAATTTTTGGAAGTCCAAGCCGATTATGCCCAAAATATTGTTGTGGGCTTTGCTCGCCTAAATGGACGTAGTATTGGTATTATTGCCAATCAACCAGCTGTGTTAGCGGGCGTGTTGGATATTAACGCTTCTACTAAGGCGGCACGGTTTATTAGATTTTGTGATTGTTTTAATATTCCGATAATTACCTTTGTGGATGTGCCAGGCTTTATGCCAGGTACAGGTCAGGAGCATGGTGGAATCATTCGGCATGGGGCGAAATTGTTGTATGCTTATTGCGAGGCAACCGTTCCCAAAATAACTTTGATTACTCGTAAAGCTTATGGAGGAGCTTATGATGTTATGTCAAGTAAACATATTAGGTCCGATATGAATTTTGCATGGCCCACAGCAGAAATCGCGGTCATGGGACCAGAAGGAGCTATTAAAATTCTTTATCGGCGTGAACTTGCTAATACAGAAGACCCTCAAGCCCTGAATAATAAACTGGTAGCAGAATATCGGCAGAAATTTGCCAATCCTTACATTGTTGCCTCATGGGGATATGTGGATGACATTATCGAACCTAATCAAACACACCTAAACAAAATACGCATGATTATGAAACAGCTCGCCATGTTGGTGAATTGATTGCCAAAGCAGGTTTTACAGTTCAAACTGGTGGCTATAGTGGTGTGATGGAAGCGGTCAGTCGTGGGGCAAATGAAGCTGGCGGACATGTTATCGGTATTACATCAAACCAAATCGAAATATATCGTCCCATAGAAGTAAATCAATGGGTTGTTGAGGAAACTAAATATTCAACGTTACAGGAACGATTGATTCATTTAGTCACAAGGTGTGATGCAGCAATTGCCATGCCAGGTGGAATTGGCACCCTAACTGAATTGTCCTTAGTGTGGAATTTTATGCAGGTCGGTGAAATCCCATTGTGTCCTTTGATTGCCGTTGGTAAGTTATGGCAAAGAACGCTATCTGATTTTCTCCGTACAGACTATGTCATACCGAAAGATGTAAATTTGATTCAGTTTGCTGATACACCCAAGACAGCAATTGATTTGTTGAAATCATCGCTTTAGGCTTTACATTCCTTAGCTCATTGCAAAGCGTTGAGAGCTGTTTGAACTGCCTCATCAGGAGTTGCTTCTTGGTGGATAACTTGAACCACTGCTTGTTGTAAAATACGACTCAATTGTTCATAGCCTACAAAATTAGGCGGTGCTGTAACTGAGTTTAAGTACTCCCTTAAAAATGTCCAGTAGGGGTCGTCACCTGCAACTAACTCAAAGGCAGTTTTGCGGGTCGGAATGACCGCTGAACGGCTTGACCATGCGGCGTTGGCTTCTGCACTGATTAGAGATTGCACCAATCGGATTGCCTCTGTTTGACGAATAGAGTCTTTGGTAACGATGGCTAAAACCCATCCCTGCCCTATTATTACAAGTTTTTCTTTTTGAGATGGGATGGGAGCAATTTTAGTATCATTTAACAAGCGACGGTCCGTTAGGTATTTGTGAGTATTTGTATGAATGACATCTATAGAACCTGCTAAATATTTATCCCACAAGTCTTCGGTAGTGCTGATGTCCAAAATCGTATCGTCAATAATACCATGCTCAATGGCACTTTGATAGTAAGTCAGCACTGATTTTAAGGCAACATCGTTAATAGCCACATTTCCTTCCTCATCCATCAAGGTTCCACCTGCGGATAAATACTGCCCTAGAATTGTATGGCTTAAGGTATTGTTGGGTCCCTGAGCAGGAAATTGATAGCGGATATTTTGACTTAAAACATCATCCCATAAAACAAAACTAGAGCTAATTTGGTTTGTGTTATAAATTATATGCTCAACATTCATTTCAAATGGGACACCTGCTAATTGACCATCAACAGTGCCGAGCATGCGAGCGGCAGGTAATAAATCTTCAATGATAGTAGAGTCTATTTGCCCATCAAGAGGTTGAATTAAATCATTTCGCCATGCTTTTGGTAAATCATCACTGCTTAGGATAACAACATCAGGCAAAACACCAGGTGCTACACTATGAGCTGAAAGCAAAAAATTAAGTATTCCAGCGGGACCTGCATTACGTTTCAACACTGTTTCGACGTTTAGGTGCCGATTTGCTCGCTCAAAGTCAGCCAGCTGTTCATTTAAGAGGTCTGATTGAGCAGCGAACTTTTCTGTTATCCAAAATGTCAGTTTGATAACCGCTGGTTGGGCATTCCTTGTTCCAACGTCAACTATTGTGCTTACTGGTTCGAGTTGAGGAATTTCCTCATTAGCAGATGTGATTTTTTCATCAGTAGGTTGTTCGTCTGACTGACAACTTACCAGCAATGACATAAATAACACAAAGATTGATGCAATTAATAACGATATTTTTTTCATGGCATTTCCTTGCTGGAGC
>NBMH01000098.1 GCA_002084875.1 Anaerolineaceae bacterium 4572_78
TGTGAATAATCGTACTGAGTTGATATTGTTTGCTTTGGGAATATCATAAGATAAACTATAGAATTAATACTTTAGTTTACAAAAGTTCATACTTTAGTATGTAGCTTTAAAAGTGAAACTGTGATACAATAGATACAATTACGTTTTATTACAGTTTTAGCTAAATTGCGAGGGAGTTTAGCATGTAAAAATCAAGTTTTCAAGCCGAATACTCACTAGAGTAACTTATTGGTGTCCTTTTATGAAAAATGACAGAGAAAGTGTAGTAAGATTTTTATACGTTTTTATTTTGGTAAAGGAGTTTTTATGAAATACTATTTACGGATTTTTATCATATTTAGTTTAACTATTGTTATTGTGGGAAGTTTTTATGTGATTGCTTCCTTAGCAGCAAATTATTCAGGAAGTGGTTTTTTTCACGATAATCAGATAAACCGTTGCCACTATGGTACTTATCGTACTGAAAATCAAAATGCGGCTGCCAAATGGAGTTCTGAAACTGATATTGACATATATTATGATTGCAGTAAGAATGTGATAACCACATATGGACTTGACTACGGCTACACAGGGTGGGCAGGTTATGCATATATCTGTGACACTTATGGTAATTGTGACCTCGCCCATCCTAATTTTCCATATGCTAGTTGTAGATCTCGTAATAATGTACATGAATTACGTACTTGGACATACTCAGAACGTAGCTATGTAGCACTTCATGAACTAGGACATTGCTGGTCACTTGCCCATCGTGATAGCGACTCAACTAGTGTAATGAGGTATGGACAACACAGTATTATTCAGCCTAATCCCACTGATATTGAACTTGTTAATGCTCGTTACTAGAGAAGTAATAGAAAGGAGAAATTATATAATGACTTTGATAAAAAAATTACTTACTGTTGTTGGTGCTACTATTCTAACCTTATTTTGTATTTGGGTTGGACTTGTGGTATTATTAAGGGCTTTAATGTTTTCTAATCCCAATCCAGGAAGTGGGATGGGTTTATGGGTATCACGTGCTTTTACTGTTGAAGAACAAGTAGCTGAAGCTGATCTGATTGTTCATGTTAAAGTAGAAAAAGTTCATGAAACAAGAAAGCTAAAGCAGGTTGCACCACGTTATACAAAGGATGGTAAAATAGATGGGCAAGGTGTAGATATAATGCCATTTACAGATTCGAAAGTGCTTGTTCTGAAAACGTATAAGGGTTCTACTTATAAACATGTTACAATTATGCAAACAGGTGGCATGTTACCTGCTAAAGATGGGGATCCAAAGATGAATTTGGTGACGCGTAGTGACCCGATATATGTTGAAGGAAGTGAACATATACTTTTCCTGACGGATATTTCTGGTGATGCTATTCATAGTAAAGGACGTACACTATATCGCACTATTAGCCCTGCTAGTCGTTATGATATTCAAGGTGAAGAGGTATTCAATTATTTTGAATATCCTGAGTCAGTATCCCCACCGAAAACATTAGACAACTTGCTAAATCAGATTGAGAAAGCACTTAATTCCAAATAGTAAAACTAAAATAAAATTTATAGGCTCCTTAAGATATTGAATTTTTAAGGAGTCTATTTTATTACGTACTTTTCGAATCCAACCCAAATAACAAAGCATGGCTGGCGAGGGCGGGAGCTGGCTTCCGTTCAGGTTAGCAGGTCAAGCCCGCCCCCAGCCAGCACTTGGCGTTGTTTGGTGCGACAACTAAAAAATAGCAGGGTATCATAACAATACCCTGCTATTTTGGCATTATTCTAAACAAACTATTTTCATAGAGAATATGCCCATTTTATATTTGCCACATGTGATTTATATGGCGGGAAACACTAGCTCTCATTTCCAAAGTACGCACAACACATCCTTGGACATGCTATATTCTGACTTGGAATAGCGGAAGTGGTCGGGAGCAACGGAACCCATTGTTGTGTGTTCCGCTTCTAACATCTGCACCAATTTTTTCAAACGCCGTTGAAATGCATAGCCATTTTGACGCTCCAATTTATCTTGTCAAAAAATAGCATTGAACAGCCCTAGGTGTGGTGTGAACGGTTACAAACTCTTTGTGCGACCCACTTCGCTGAGTTGAGAGCATGGCTATTTCCAAATCGTTTGTACATGCGATGACTTTTGAATAATAGGGTCATTGGTTATCAAGGTAACCTCTAAATATTTTGCTGTTGCCGCAATCAATCGGTCATGTAACTCAGGAATATCATCAATTTCATGAGCAACTTGAATGGTAGCAAAATTGAGTGGACACTCGTGAAAGTTGATGTATTTTTTCAGATATTGTTTGACATCGGACATACTTATTTGTATTCGTTCTTTTTGAGATAAATACATGATTTCAGCAAACACAAAAGCAGGTATGTGCATGGTTGCTTGACCTTGCTCAACCTGTCTGAAAATTGCTTTGATTTTTTGGGGCAGGCGGCGTTTTTCCAGATATAAAATCAAGCCCATGGTGTCTGTTGCATACTCACTCAGAGGGATATTTTGACTCATAGTTCAAAAATTCCTCCTCTAAGTGTGCCATTTCATGTTGTTGCATGATATGCAATTCATCATATAATAGAGCGGATTGCAAATCATCTTCAAACATATCAGGTTGCAAAACCCGTTTTCGCATGAAATAAACAAAATAAGCAATTTCAGCCAGAATGTTGTTAGGCAATCCTTTAATTCCTTTTGTTATCATGTGTTCATAATTAAGCATACATGTTCCTTTTTGGCAAACTATTTATGATAAAAAACTGTCTGATGGGAACCGTTCTGCCCCCACCCTTGCCCTCCCCCAGAGGGAGAGGGAACAAGATGCCCCCTTCTCCTTGTAGGGGCTGGGTGTGGGGTCTTTTCTTTACTCCCCCCTCAATCCCCCCTTCTCCTTGTAGGGGAAGGGGCTGGGGTCTTTTCTTTACCCCCTCCCCTGGGTTGTTCAATGCTAGTTGTAGGGGCGTATGGCCATACGCCCTTACTTGCTTTGACATGAAAAAGCTTCTGTGGTTAAGACCTGACAGGTTTTTAAAACCTGTCAGGTCTGATAATTACCTACGCAGAATTCCTATCTCAATATACTTTCCCATAATCTTGTTGTCTAGTCAACTAGCTCCCACAAAAAATTGTGGGGGGGAGGGTACGCACAATACTACCGTCATTGACCCAAGAACCGCCACGCAGAACAAGACGTTCCACATTTGTTAAAGTCATATCTTCACGCCCGTCTGTTTTATCATAAGGATAACTCTCATAATGTGAACTTGTCCATTCCCACACATTCCCCGCCATATCATACACTCCATAAGGACTCACTCCACTTGGATAACTTCCCACTGGTGCCGTTCGTTTGTAGCCATCGTCATAATCTTTATTTGCATGACCAAACCCACAATTAGTATCGCAGAAATTGACGCGACTACCATCAAACGTATTTCCCCATGGATACTTCCGACCATCTGTGCCACGGGCTGCTTTTTCCCATTCAGCTTCTGTCGGCAAGCGTTTGCCCGCCCATTCACAGTATGCCTTTGCTCCATACCATGTTATATCAACCACAGGATGTTTGGCAAATCCTGACTTTGTTTTGAATTGATTGCCGCTATATTCAATCAATTCATAATCACCCAAATCTAGCCAAGTAACATCGCCTTCTGTTTGGTTGCCTTTTTCATTCAAAAACTCGGCATATTCAGCATTGGTCACTTCGTATTTATCCATGTAATAGGCATCGACATAAACGGTATGTTCAGGTTCTTCATCCTCGTACCATGATCGTTCACATTCATCTTCGCTACCAATGTAATATTTTTTACATGCTTCAAAACCAACATCGGCATCGGCTCCCATCGTAAATTCGCATGCTGGTACTTCTACCATGTTAGCAGGAGCATTGTTTTGGGGCTTGGGCGTGTAAGTAGGTGTATCTGTTGGAGGTGGTTGGGTTGGCGTATCTGTTGGCTATGGTTTGGTTGGCGTATCTGTTGGCGATGAAGCTACAGTTGGTATGGCATTACAATCGGTGTATTCTGTTTTATGAAGTTCGGGGCGTGCTGATTTTAGGTACTCATAGTCATAAGCAGTATTTTCATTTTTTCCATCATACTGCCCTATCACATACCCTTTTTCCCATGTTTCTTTCCACGCTATGGTATAGGTCGGAAATTCACCAGACTCCACATTGAATTGCAAACTACCGCCATCAGTAATGCTTATACCCTTCTGCACTCCATAAGCTACACCAACTGCTACAGTTACGTTGCCTTTATGCCGATGCCCGCTTCCCCTGACACTGCACCACCAACAGTAATTTCAGTACTAACACTTTGCTCTAGGGTACGCTGTCGTTCAACAGAGTACTCAATCGAACTGCGATTATCGCAATTATTTATGGGGATTGTTTCATATTCCACCCGTTCCTCAAACCGCCCCGATTTGACCACTTCCTTTACTTCAAAATTGGCGATTGTTTCAGGTATTTCAGGCTCGGTAAAACTACATCCCGCTAAGGTTATAGCCATGATTATTATAATGAAGTTTGTTAATTTTTTCTTATTCATAAAACAAGTTCCATTTACTACGAAAATAGTTTAAAATAATTAAGCCTGCTAACTATAGCTAATAATACCTTTATGAGCAAATTTGATAAGATAGGATTATATTTGTTGTTATTTGGATGAGACAAGGTAAACCGACTCGCATAGTTTTGGTTGCCTTGTTTTGATTTTGGGAGTTGGGTGGTTTTGTGGTATAATTACATAGATTCAGAATTTAATATTCAAAATTCAAAAGGATGCAAAACTATGAAACCCTTTTCTCAATGGACAGTAGAAGAAATCGAACAGGAATTTTGCTTACAGGATGACCGTGATTATCAGCTTCTTCAGGAATGGATTACGGTATCTCCATCACTATCTGATGATGAAATAAGCCTTCTTCGTCGACTGTCTCAAAAATTATTGACTTATGTCCACGATTGGAATGAAGAAGAATTAAAGATGTATTTTATTGCTTTCTTGCTTGACCTCGTTGATTTCTATCAACCCCACTATCGCCCATTTCTTGAACGTGAATTATCTGTCGAATACGCAAAAGGGAAGAAGCTTTGGGGGAAAACAGATTTTTTAGTCGCCACTGGGAAACAAACTCCGAAAAAACCCTTCTTTTTTTTGCATGAATATAAAAAACAAGCAGACACCTCAAATGACCCATTGGGGCAACTTTTAGCAGAAATGGTTGCCGCACAAACAGCAAATATTAATACACATCCAATATATGGTGCATATATCATCGGTCGTCATTGGTACTTCGTGCTTCTTGATGGGCAAATCTACGCTGAGAGTTTGGCTTATGATGCAACGAAAAATGAGATAATAGAAATCGTTACCATCCTGCGGCATACAAAAACGCTTATTGATTTATTGATTCAATCCACAAATAACTAATTTGGTTAAGCAGAGTAGATTTTTTGGTTCATGCTTTAGTGTTCTGTCAGAAAAATTGCGTCAAGAATATTGTGCAGTTTGCCTAATTGGGCAACTTAGTATAGAATTTTAATCATGAATGAATCAACCAACGCTCACAATTTTGAAACATATCATCAAGCGTTAACGCATACGTTTGCCTCGTTGCAGGAAACTGTTTCGCCACATACGTTGACAGCATATTCCAACTTAACGATTGCTGAAATTGAGGAATTACAACTCACCATGCAACTGTTGCTTTTGCCACAAGAACCGAATTTACAAAAATTTGAGCCGTTTACTAATATGGAAGTTGCTGCAGAAAATAAAGCAATTGATTACCAAACATTGGTCAGGTTACGCGGTGTGTTAGTCAAAAGGCAATCCCAATTTCGATTGTCTGTGAACGATTTTCTTATCCTATTTCGGAGTGAATTTGGCTCGCTATACAAACTATCATCATAGGTCAATGAAGCAATTACTCAATTTAAAAATGAAGGTAAATCATCACAAGTAGAAGCGGTTTATAATCTTATTCGAGAAGAGATTGCTAAATCGCAAAAACATCATCCATCATTGCTGATACCGATGTATGCTATTGGAGATAAACCTTATGAACGGATACATCCCATCACGTTTTATCAGTGCTAAAGATGACAACGAAAGTAAAGTTCTTGTTTGGGGAATTATGACCGATGACCATGAGTACATGCACCTCTCGCCGTTCGCCCAATGGAGCGAAAAAGCTTACTTTTTCATGCCAGTCAAAACTTGATTAAATTTTGGAGGGAAAGTCAAAATTGTTTCTTGGGTAGTTGACTCCAAAATACAACTTCGATAACTCTGCTAGCGGTATGTCATTTTCTTGTGTGGGAGTATAAAAATATTTTGGAATTGGCAGTAAATTAGACCGCTCTTCATCCTTTTGTTGACAGGTAGATTTAATGGCAGTCAAGTATGCTGTAGCGGTGCTTTCCCATGTATAACGGGTAATGACTCGCTCCATACCAGCCTCATGATATCTTTGCCAGACAGTCGCTGAATCAAATACTTTGAGCAAACCATGTGCAATATCAACAGGGTCAGCTGGGTCTACCAATACACCATACTCATGACAACTGTCATGGTCAAGCATGCTTTCAGCAGGACCCCCATTTTTGGTTACCACTGCTGGCAAACCACAACTCATGGCTTCAAGCGGGGCTAATCCAAATGGTTCGTAAAGTGCAGTTAGGGCAAACACTGATTTTTTCGCCGTAGCAATTCGATAGGCAGCTGCTAATTCTACTTGGCTATTCAAGGGGAATGATGTTATCATGCCCCACAATTGATGTGTATTCATCATGGTTACAATGTCCCTAAGAATAGTTTGTTCCTCGCCCCTCAACTGATGATATTCTTTCAGAGGATTATCTAAACCACGTACCACAATTGCCAAATTTGCCTTTGCCCGTAAATCGGCATTTTGAACAAATGCTCTGACCAAATCAAGGTGATTTTTCTTGCGGTCTAAACGGCTGGAGCATATCACCAATGGTAAGTTAAGCCGTTCTCCTAACAAATCGCGTGCCATTGCTGATTCGATGCGTTTTTGAATTTGGCTGTCATCCGTCGTAGAATCAGGTGAAAAGACTCGCCGATTAACGCCAGGTGGAATAATGGCAAAACGTGCCGCATCTTTATTCACATCAATTGCTCCTTGATAAACATGATGGCTATACTGTTCTTCATGTTCCTGACGAGTACTAACGATAATGCGGGCGGCATGATTCATGGCAATCCGCTCGGCGATAATTCGATGCCGAAACTTAAATCTCTTATCAATTTCGACGATGTTATCATGATTAACGCCCAGTTTATCCATCTTTTGAGCCCCCAACGAATGACCTGTAAAGGTAAACGGGATATTTGTTTTTTGACATAAGACAGCTCCCGCTAGACCGCCATCGCCGTAATGAGTGGTGACAGCATCAAGAGAGTGAGTATCATTTTCATAAAAACGGATAATGCCATCTACCCAATCGGTCGCCAGGTGGGGCCAAAGTTCTTCTTTTGGTAAGAACGCTGTGGAACCACAAGGTATACGTATAATTCGTACTTTGTCATGACACGGATAGGCATCAAGTTGTTCGTCAAATTCAGTCCATTTCCCATTAATAATTTGGCGAGTGATAATATCGATGGTGTGCCCTTGTTCAGCCATTGCCAATGCAAGTTCTTTGACATAAACTAACTGTCCTCCAAAATCGGGATGTTCTGTCCAATAGCTATCAGCAGGGTCAAAATTACCTTGAGGGTTGAGAAACGCAATATGCATGTTAAACTATCCTTTCAAAAATAGATGTTAGGTCAGACCTGAAAGGTTTTCGAAAACCTTTCAGGTCTTAAATTTTTGCACTATATTAATATCTAATAAGATTCTGGCACAAATGTTTGGTCAGTAATAGGTGGACGAATATACCCTTTCCTTATTCGACGGGGAGCTAATTTCATCGATTTAGGAGTCAAGTCTTCATAAGATATAAGACTCAACAAATGAGAAATACAATTCAAACGGGCATGTTTCTTGCTATCGGCTCTAACGACATACCATGGAGCTTGTTTAATATCAGTATAGGCAAACATAGTATCTTTTGCCTTTGAATATTCAATCCATTTTTGACGAGATTCTAAATCCATAGGACTTAGTTTCCAACGTTTGATGGGTTCAAGAAGACGACTTTGGAAACGCTTTTCTTGTTCTTCCATGCTAATAGAGAACCAGTATTTTATTAGTATAATTCCTGAACGAACCAACATACGTTCAAATTCAGGGCATGAACGCAAAAATTCCCGATACTCTTCTTCAGTACAAAACCCCATCACTCGTTCGACACCTGATCGGTTGTACCAACTTCTATCAAAAAGAACCATCTCACCAGCGGCTGGTAAGCTTGTCACATAACGTTGGAAATACCATTGTGTATTTTCACGTTCGGTCGGTGTTCCCAAAGCTACTACTCGACAAACACGCGGATTTAATCGTTGGGTGATACGCTTAATCACCCCTCCTTTGCCAGCAGCATCTCGCCCCTCAAAAATGACCACAACTTTCAAGCCTTTCGCTTTTATCCATTCTTGGAGTATGACCAATTCTGTTTGGAGACGCTCCAGTTCTTTCTCATAAAATTCTCTTTTGAGTTTTTTCCTCTTTTTACCCGTAACTTTTGGGTCAGGATTCTCAAAATCAACGTCCTGTACAACGACGGTATCTGAACTCTGCGAAGCCTTCGTTTCTACTTTTTTATTCTTTTTTTTCGCCATAGATTACATCCTTTTTAATCCAATAAATTTGATAGCACTTTTGTGTTTGATGAATTTGTAACTTTACAAACACAACACTATTTTACCAGGATACATGCATTCTAGCAAATATCCACATCTTTTCAGTGAAATAACCATTTTTCATCTTTAATCAAAATTTTTGCAATTTGACCAATGTCTTTCACAAATCGCTTAATAAGCACACAAATAAAAAATTAAAAACAATTTTAGTAGGATTGTCCTGTCATAAATACAGTAACTAACCTTAAAAAACATGGTTTCTATTTATAAGTACGGTAACTAGCTAAAAACTAATGTTTAAAGCTTCCAGTTAAAAGTAGACAAATTAAGCAATATGAGTTATAATTTGAGGAATTGATACTCATATTTGTTGCAAGTGGATACGAGAACTAGAAGTTCAACTTTTTTGAAAAATAAATGTCAGTTTTACATCACCCTGTATTGCTTAATGAAGTGTTGCATGCCTTAAATCTAAAGGCGGGACAAACCGTCATCGATTGTACTATCGGGGCGGGAGGGCATGCCGAGCATATTCTCAAAGTGATTAGCCCCTCCTCTCCTTTGAAGGGGAATGGTTGGGGTGGGGTGATGAGCCCTGCTGGTAAATTACTTGGTTTAGATACTGATGATAATGCATTAGAAATTACCACTCAATGCTTAAAGCCATACGGTTCGCATGTTTGTTTGAGGCATGCCAACTTTGCCCAATTAGAAAGAATAGCCGTAGAGGAAAATTTTACTTCAGCTCATGCCATTTTAGCTGATTTAGGTGTCTCAAGCATGCAACTAGACAATGCCGAGCGAGGATTTTCATTTCAAATTGATGGTACACTTGACATGCGGATGAATCCATCACAAGGACAATCTGCGACAAAGTTGGTTAATACCATTTCTGAAAAGGCACTAGCAGACATCATTTATCATTATGGTGAGGAACGAAAAAGCCGTCAAATTGCAAAAGCAATTGTTAAGGCAAGACCGATTTATACTACATTGGAATTGGCTGATGTGGTCAGTCGTATCGTTGGCAAACATCACAGGCAACGGATTCATCCCGCCACGCGTACCTTCATGGCGATTCGGATAGCGGTTAATGATGAATTAACTAACCTAGAAAAATTTTTGCCTCAAGCGATTAATTTATTAGCACCGCTGGGGCGACTAGCTATTATTACCTTTCACTCTTTAGAAGACAGACCAGTGAAACATTTTTTTCAACAAGAGGCAAAAGCATGTATTTGTCCACCTCGCCTGCCGATTTGTGCATGCAATCATCAAGCGACCATTCGCATCATCACTCGCAAGCCAATTACAGCTACCGAACAGGAAATAATGAATAATCCTAGAGCGAGAAGTGCGAAATTGCGTGTCGTGGAACGCAAAGGAGTACAAAAGGTTTAGCTTTTGCAAAGGAACTTTCATGAAAATGTTAAGTCAATCTATAAGTTTTCAACCGAAAACAATTATTAAACAACTGCCATGGCAAGTCAATCAACGAGTCACAGTTAGCATGTTACTGGTATTGATAATATTCAGCCTGATTGGCTGGCTCTATCTCCAGCAAGCAAGCATCATAACTGCCTCTAGCATGCAAGTTGATAATTTGCGTCAGGAAATCGAATTGACTCATCAAAGGAATAACGAGTTACGTTTGGAAATTGCCACCTATCAATCCATTGTGTATGTGGAAAAGCGGGCTATGAATATGGGCTTTGTCCCAACGGAGCCAACACATATTCGCTATCTAGTTTTAAGTGATTATCCTTACTTACCGCCACATGACTCAGAAGTGGTTTCGCAACCTCCTTCACATGAGGAATTGCTGTCAACAGCCCCCAACTAGAAGTTGGTCGGTAGGAAATTATATTTAAGGCAAAAAGGAGGAAAACGGCTGGTTTCTATGGCATACACTTAACTTGCAAAATAATCCAATTCAACATACCATGCAATCTTGTAAGAAAGGTGTCTAGTTTGTTTATGCCATGACTGGATATCCGTGTTACATGTGTTAAATCATTTTTAATTTCAAAATCAGTAGGTCAGGTTTTTATACCGCGACAAACTGACTGGACAAAGGAGTAAATCAATGTGTATTATTGAATCCGTACTCGGACGAGAAATTTTAGACTCACGGGGAAACCCAACAGTGGAAGTCGAAGTTGCCTTAGATGGTGGTTTTACAGGTCGGGCAGACGTGCCGTCAGGAGCCTCCACAGGTATCCATGAAGCCTTAGAATTACGCGATGGTGATAAGGAACGCTTTTTAGGAAAAGGTGTAACTAAAGCAGTTGCCAATGTTAATGATGTCATTGCTGATGAATTGGTGGGACAATTTGCCCTTGACCAAGAAGGCATTGATAAGTTTTTGCTAGAATTGGATGACACTCCCAATAAAGCTAAATTAGGGGCAAATGCTATTTTAGGAGTCAGCTTAGCTGTAGCAAAAGCCGCCGCCGAATTTACAGGACAACCTCTTTACCGTTATTTAGGTGGGGTCAGTGCCAAAACTTTGCCTGTTCCCATGATGAACATTCTCAATGGTGGGGCACATACTGGCTGGCAATCAACTGATTTCCAAGAGTTTATGGTCATGCCTGTGGGAGCAGAAAGTTTTCGTGAAGGCTTGCGTTGGGGAGTAGAAATTTATCATAGCTTGAAGAAAGTTCTCAAAGCGAAAGGCTACAATACCAATGTTGGCGATGAAGGTGGTTTTGCTCCTTCATTAAAGAAAGGGAACGAAGAGGCACTGGAATATATTTTAGAAGCAATTAATGCGGCGGGCTATAAACCAGGTGAGCAAGTGTGGATTGCCTTAGACCCTGCTGTGTCAGACCTGTTTAAAAATGGTAAGTATACCTTGAGAATTGAAGGAAAAACATTATCACCTGAAGAAATGGTCAAGTTATGGGAAAAATGGGTAAAGAATTATCCTATCATCTCTATTGAGGATGGTTTTGCAGAAGATGACTGGGAAGGTTGGCAAATGATGGTCTCTGCACTGGGCGATAAGATTCAAATTGTCGGTGATGACCTGTTGGTAACTAATGTCGAACGCTTGAGCAAAGCTATCGAATTAAAGGCGGTAAATAGTATCTTAATAAAGTTGAACCAAATCGGCTCATTGAGTGAAACTATCGCCGCTATTGAAATGGCAAAACGAGCCAATTTCACTACTGTAATTTCTCATCGTTCAGGCGAAACAGAAGATACCACTATTTCTGACCTAGCAGTGGCGTTGAACATGGGTCAAATCAAGACAGGGGCTCCATGCCGTTCGGAACGTGTGGCAAAATATAATCAGCTCCTTCGTATTGAAGATGCGTTGGGTGATAGTGCCTATTATCCAGGTATGAAAGCATTTTATAATGTGAATATTTAAGGTGTACTGTATGGAGCGAAAAAGCTCGCTTTTTCTATCAAAGCAAGTTTTGACGCTCCTCATAATCAACATGTCAAATTATCAGCCAGTTATAGTCTTAGATTTTGGTTCACAATACAGTCAATTGATTGTTCGCCGAGTACGGGAATTAGGTGTTTATTGTGAATTACTGCCATGCGATACTTCAGCAAAAGATGTTATCGCCCGTAATCCAATAGGGTTTATTTTATCAGGTGGTCCAGCTTCTGTATATGAAAGGTCAGCCCCACAACTGCCAGGTTATTTGCTTGAAGTCGATAAACCAATTTTGGGGATTTGTTATGGCATGCAATTATTGACCCATGCTTTTGGGGAAAATGTAGCACCTAGTTCGGCACGGGAATATGGCTTGGCTCATGTCAAGGTAACTATGCCTGATAGCCCGCTATTTGCCCATATCAATGCTACTAAATTAGCGGGGTCGCAGAATTTCATTATGCTAGATGTGTGGATGAGTCATGGGGATAAAGTTATTGAACTCCCTCCTAATTTTCAAGTCATTGCCACTTCAACAAACTCACCTTATGCCGCCATTGCAGATATGAAACGCCGTTTGTTTTGCCTGCAATTTCATCCCGAAGTAACGCATACGTCACAGGGACAAAACATGCTACGAGCGTTTGTGTATGACATTTGCGGTAGTGAAGGTGGCTGGACGACAAAAAACATTATTGATGAAACAATTTCAAATGTCCGACAGCAAGTTGAGAATGGACATGTGATATGTGGTCTATCGGGAGGGGTGGATTCAGCCGTCACATCAGCCTTATTGCATCGGGCGATAGGTGACCAACTGACTTGTATTTTTGTCAATAACGGTCTCTTACGTTTCAATGAACCTGAACATGTGATTGATGTATTCCAGAATCAACGCCACACAAAATTGATAGCGGTTAATGCCGTCGAAACATTTTTACGTGCATTAGCAGGCGTAACCGAGCCTGAACAGAAACGAAAAATTATTGGAGAAACATTCATCCGCATCTTTGAGGCAGAGGCTCAAAAATTGGGTGAAGTTAATTTTCTGGCACAAGGGACACTTTATCCCGATGTAATCGAAAGTGCTGGGACAGGACATTCAGCGGCAAAAATAAAAACACATCACAATGTAGGAGGGCTTCCTGATGACATGCAATTTGAATTAGTGGAGCCTTTACGAATGTTATTCAAGGATGAAGTGCGTACTGTTGGTGAAGCACTTGGGCTACCAAAGGAAACCATAATGCGACATCCTTTTCCTGGGCCTGGATTAGCGGTTCGTATCTTGGGAGAAGTAACATGGGAACGGTTAGAAACATTGCGACATGCAGACAACATTTTCATAGAGGAATTGCATGCGGCTGATTGGTATTATCGTATTTCTCAAGCATTTACCGTTTTGTTACCTGTAAAGAGTGTCGGGGTGATGGGAGATTGCCGTACTTATGGAAATGTGATTGCCCTTCGAGCCGTGACCACCGATGACTTCATGACCGCCGATTGGTCTGATTTACCAAAAACGTTATTACAAAAAGTGAGTAATCGCATTGTGAACGAAGTTAAGGCAATTACTCGGGTTGTTTATGATATTAGTAGCAAACCTCCCGCCACTATTGAATGGGAGTAATGATTAACTTTGCTTGCCAGACATGACAGGTTTCTAAAAACCTGTCATGTCTAATAAAAACAAGGCAAATTGACCTTAGCATGTGGTCGGTTGCCTTGTTTTATTTTTGATATGAGATGTATTTACTTGCAATTATAGTGATATTAATTTACAATGTAAGCAGGAAGTGTTATATCTGAGAAATTCAATTTTTTGTAAAAGGAAAATTGAATTTCTATGTATTTGTTGCATGTCATGTTGAGGGAACTCACTTATGAATATAATTAGACGATTATGGCGAACTGGTGCTATTGGTAAATTTGCTGTTTTTGCTGGAGTGTTCTACATGTGCGTAGGTGTAATGGCTATCGCTGTTATTATTTCCCCTAAAACAGTAAGCAACTATTTATATCCCCCACCAACTCCCAATTGGGAAGCTACACGACAGGCAGAGAAAACGTACGCTACCGCGACTGCTCGGTCTGAAGCAGGGGTAAAAGGTTTATTTTATCAGGATGATTATGAATTAGCAGTTGGGTCCGAAAGTAATCCTGGTGAGGATATATTTTTAGCTCGTTGCATGAGACTGATGTTCAAGCACTTTTTGAAAGAGGTGACGCTTATTATAAGCGAGCTGGGGTTTATCAGGAATTAAGCGAAACTGAATCGGCTATTTTTGATTATAATCAAGCAATTCGTGATTATTCACAGATGATTGCTATCAATTCTGAACATATTGATGCCTACACGGAACGAGGAAATTCGTATACTAAACTTGGTCAACTTCGACAGGTTGCCGGTGACTATGACCAAGCGATTTCGCACTATCAACAAGCAATCGTAGACCATAATAAGGCAATTGAACTCAATCCAAATTCACATACATTTTATAACAATCGTGGACAAACCTATAATTATTGGGGTGAACTTTACCATGAACAAAGTGTATTTTACAATAACTTAATTGAATATCAACATGCATTAAATATCCACCACCAATCGTTGCCTTATTTACAACGGGCAATTGAAGATTTTGATAAGGCAATTACCTTAAATTCTAACTCTACCGAATTTTATATCAATCGAGGTGTGACGTATTATAATTTAGGACTGTACAGTTCACCGAAAAAATTTGCACGTCCTCCGTACGGTTTGGATGACCGTGTTGATGCCTTTTTAGGTATCGAGTCAGATAAGGAGCAAACATGTCAACAACAAGAGGATGAGTTTGATGAAGCAAGTGTTATTGCATTTTCTCAATCTCTGGTTAGTTACACTTCTGATATGAGCGATGAAAAGCAAACAATTCAGTACTATGAACAAGCCATCATCAACCACACTCATGCGATTAGTTTAGATGATACATCTCCGTTTGCTTATTACAATCGAGCTGTTGCATATTCTGCCTTTGGTGATGTTGAGCAGGCATTGAGCGATTTTAAACAGGCTATTAAGAAAAGAAATTCATTAGACCCATCCCTTAGTATTTCTTTATCGTGCTGATGCTCATGCAGGAAAACAGGATTTTCCTAATGCGGTTATTGATTATACGACTTATTTGGATAGGTTTCAGCCTAATTCTGCTGAATCATTGTATAAACGTGGTACGATTTCTACTTATCGGCTTGGCTTGCCAGATGACGGTCTTGAAGATTATGAGATTGTAATTACACTTAATCCCGATGCTGTAGAAGTGATTTATCATTATGGAAATGCTTATGCGAGAAAGCATACTTATCAAGAGGCAATTGATTATTACGACCAGTATTTAGCTGTTAGACCACATGAGGATAAAACCTATTATAAACGAGGCTTGGTTTATTACGAACGTGCTCAAGAGGTGGATTATAACCAAACAGATATTTATTATAGTCAAGGGCACTTTTATTTTCGAAAGGTTGAGCTTGATGACCCTGATGCTGAACCTAAACCAACCGAATATGAGCGGAGTAATGCTGACTATGAACAGGCATGGCAGGATTTTAGCAAAACCATTGAGGCAAATCCCACATGTGCTTTAGCTTATTTGGACAGGGCAAACATCCGTTCCGAACAAGCTTTACGTGATTACACCCAAGCCGTCGCCTTAAATGCTGATTATTCCAACACATATTTTAATCTTGCCAAAGCTTATGCCGAGCATGCCATTCAAGAATATACACGGGCAATTGCGGCTAATCCACATGATGCCGAATTGTTCCTCAATCTGGCAAATGCCTATTATGAACAGGCGTTTGCAGATTATAATCAGGCAATTACCCTTGATGCTAATTTAGTTGAAGCGTATATTAAACGAGGAAATATTTACTTTAATCAGAGAAACTATGCTAAGGCTCATGATGATTATCGTAAAGCAATTGATATTGACCCTGAAAACCCTGTAGCATATCTAAGCAGTGGGCGGGTGTATCATGAACAGCGACAACTTGAACTTGCTTTAGTAGATTATGATACTGCTTTGGAGTTGGATGAGACACTGGCAGAAGCTTACTATAATCGAGCTTATATTTATGATGACCGTGAAGATGTATATTTCATTCTAACTTGACCAATTTTGAGGCGGATGAGTACCCTGCTTATAATACCCGTTTAGCTGGAGATATTGGAGCGGTTATTACTGATGATATTGAAAGAGCTGTTATGAGTTATGAGAAATATTATTATAATGATAATCCTCATTTAGCAGATGCGTTCTACAGTCGGGCAAATGCTCTTTATCGTCAGAATAAATTGGATGAAGCTATTAGCGATTATGACCAAGCGATTGCTATGCACAGAGAATTTGCTGAAGCTTATTTTAATCGGGCATACATATATTATGAACAAGATAACATTGAACAAGCTATTGATGATTATAGGCAGGCAGTTGTTCATGATTTTGATTTTGCCGAAGCCTATTTCTTTTTAGGTTTAATTTACGATGAACTTGGTCAAGTTGATTTAGCTTTTGAAAATTATGCATCCGCTATTTCATATAGTCCTGATTTTGCCGAATCATATTTTAACCAAGCACGTATTCATGAGCTGTTAGGCAACATGGAGGAAGCCTCGTTTGGTTATACCGAAACTTTCCGCCTAAAGCCTCAAATCATTGAGGACGACCCCGAAAGAGCAGTTATTTCAAATATCAAGTTAAATGATAACATTTATGTTGGGGATTATAATCAATCTATTCGTAATTTCGAGCGCTTTAAGACTAATAATCCTCATATTGCTACTGCCTACTTTGATAAGGGAAACAGTTTTTATGATACTGGTGACTATGGACAAGCAATTAAACATTATAACATTGCTATTTCCCTTGATATGAATTTTGCTAAAGCTTACTATAATCGAGCTTTTGCTTACCGTAATTTAGGAGATTATGAACAAGTATTCCGCGATTTTGACAAGTACGTTAATCTCAATTCAAGTAACCCTCTTTTTTATTATAGTCGGGCAGACACATACCAACAGTTAGCCAAAGTCTCAGGAGATGTTGAGCAGTATGAACATGCAATTGAAGATTATACCCATGCTCTTAGTTTGGATGGTCGTTTTGCTGCGGCTTATTTTAAACGTGGTAAGATAAATTATGCCCTTCATACGATTTATGCTAAGCAGGCAATTAGTGATTATGGGAAAGCGGTTTTACTTGGCTTAAAAAATACTGATATTTTTTATAATCGAGCCGAAATTTATAATTATAAGTTGCATGATTATCCTCAAGCAATTCGTGATTATGATACCTATATTCCTTTGGAACGCTCTACAAAATTTATTCCTATTGACTTATATCGTCCTTCAGCATTCATGGGACGTGGTGATGCCTTACAGGGACAGGGTGGCGAGGATGATGACATAAAGGCAATCCAAGACTACAGTCTAGCCTTAGCTCTTGAGCCTAATGTCAACAGTGCTTATTTTTATCGCGGCAAGGTGTATGCTAAACTCGTGGATAAATTTCTTGTGTCGTATCGTGATGGTGTTAACGCTAAGACCTGGGAATATGATGGTGATATTCCTGGTGCTTTTGATGACCTTCAGGGTGATATAGACAGTGCGGGCTATGTCGAATCAGACCCTTTTCTTCAAACAATACGAGACTATACTGAAGCACTCAATAGAAATCCGTCTAATCCTCAAATCTATTTTGAGCGGGGCAATGCCAATTATGAACGTTCGCTTGCCGTTAAGGAAGCCTATTATAACATGGCAGATGTATACTATAAACAGGCAAATTTCTTGTATGAAACAGCTGAAGGAATGAAATTTTATGAAGACAAACCTGTTGAAGAAATAGCTCAATATCATGAAGCCCTTGAGAAATATCGCCAGGCAATTTTATACTACACAGAATTTGTCAATCTGTATGTTTATAATGTAGATGATTATATTGAGTGGGTTCGCAATCATCAAGATGAAGATGATTATCAAATTACGTTAGAAAAGTATGTACAAGAAGTTGATAGTGATACACTGTATGGCTCTGCTTATTTTAAGCAAGCATTGTCTCATTTCTTCTTGAAAGAATATCAATCTGCTATTGATAATTACGAAATTGCAAAAGAACTTAACCCTGAATTTAGCAGAACAAAAAGCGACTCCCGATTTTCTTTTGCTTATTTTACGATGGGAGTGATTGATTACCAATCTGATAGGGCTGTTGAATATTATGAGAAAGCAATTGTTTTGGATAGAAGTATTATAATCCCAGCAAGACACCCCACATGAAGACAATGGTGAGGGTAACGATGAGGGATTGGAGGGCAACCACAGGGGTATACCCCTACTTGTGCTAAAAACATCTGCTCTATTGAATCCACTTGAAATACCACATGTCCAATCAAGTGACAAGAGTACATCAACAAACAAATTTTGGCAATCCATAGTCCTAGTTTTTTCGGTTGCCTATAATGTTGCCACCACAAGAAATATTTGATATATTTGATAAAGCAGAAGAATCAGGAGATACTGATGTTCGCCGTAAAGCAATTGAGGCTGACCCTAGATTTCTTGGTTTATTGCTTGCTCGTGGTAAGACCTATTCACAACAGGGAGTCAGCAAAGAAAATACTGAAGATTTTACAAAGGCAATTGATGAAGATTATACTCCTGCCATTAACAGTTATACACAAGTTCTTAAAGCCGACCCGTCTCAAACAGATTTATACTTTTGTCGAGCAAGAACCTACCAAAAGCGAGCTGATGCTAAATTGATTGCAAAACGACAGGATGATGCCTTATCAGATTACAATAAGTCAATTGATGATTATAGCCTATACATGGTTGAACGCCCTGACAGTGCTAATGCTTATTTTTTCCGTGCTTATTCTTACCATGCTCATGCAGATATTATCGAATCAAGAGAAAACTATCCAGCGGCGGCTAGTTTGTATGATGAGGCTATTCGCGATTATCATCAGGCACTTGCTATTCAGACGGGTTATGTTAATGCATACTTAAATCTAGCAAAAATTCATGCCCGTCATGGAAGTTATCAGCAATCTATCGGGTATTATGCTGAAGCAGGTAAGTTCTATAATGAAGCAAACAAAGGTTACAGCCAAGTTATTGCATTTGAGCCTGAAAATATTACCGCATATTTTTATCGGGCAAAAGTTTATCATAATCTTGCAAAAGTTGAGAATGATTTAGATTACTATCAGCAAGCGATTAATGATTTTAATCGTGTGGTTGAGTTAGATATTGGTTACGAAGTTTTCATGCCGATTTATGAGAGTGCTTATTTTCATTTAGGTACAATTTATGATAACATTCACTATTATCAAGGTGGAGAACGAGGCTTGAAGCTGGCTATGGTGGATTATGATAGAGTTGCTTTCCTTGAGCCGCGTTTTGCTTCTGTTTATAATTATCGGGGACGTGTTTTTAATAATCAAGGAATTTATCAAAAAGCTCTTGATGATTATGAACAGGCAATTTTGCTGAATCCTAACTATGCCAACGCCTATTACAATCGGGGACGTACTTACTATAACTTCAGAGATTATGCCGAAGCCATCAACAATTATATTCAAGCACTTGCCTTAGACCCAACTGATTCTAATATTTACTATCATAGAGGGCGAGCCTATTATAAACTTCGTGAAACAGAATATCTTGAGCAAGCGATTTATAATTACAACCAGGCATTAGTCTTATTTCCGAATGACCCCAAGTCATATTATCAACGCGGGCGAGCATATCAGGCTATGAGGAATTATGACAAGGCTCTAGCCGATTACAATTTGACGTTAACCCTAGATATTGACTTTACAAACGCTTATGATAGTCGGGGTGTTGTACATGCTGTGCTAGGTGATTACACTAAAGCAATTGAAGACTTTGAAAAATTCATTGAATTATCTCTAGTTTTGCCTGAATATAAAAAGCGTATTCCTCAACGCGAGGAATGGATTGCTGAATTGCAGACAGGGCGTGTTCCGTTTGATGAGTTGACGATTGAAGGAATTAATATTGAAGTTGCTGAAGGAAGCATTGAGGAGTAGGGTGTTATGAGTGAGAAAATTTTGATAATAGAAGATGATAATACATTATCAGAAACACTCGCATATAATTTGACGCGGGAGGGATACAATGTGCTGACGACTCTTGATGGTTCTAGTGGTTTGCTGGTGGCTCGTGAGCAATCTCCTGACCTGGTTATCTTGGATGTGTTATTGCCAGGCTTAGATGGACTTTCGATATGTCGCATTTTACGTCGTGAGATGGATACTCCCATTATCATGCTTACGGCTCGTTCGGGTGAGATGGATAAGATTATTGGTTTAGATTCTGGAGCGGATGATTATATCACCAAACCATTCAGTCTTGGTGAGTTTTTGGCTCGGGTACGTGTTGCACTGCGGCGGCGAGATTCTCAAATTACCCCCAATCGTTTGGTGGCGGGTGATTTGGTCGTTGATTTGGTTGGACGCAAAATAGAACTTAAGAAAAAAATTATACAATTGAGCAACAAAGAATTTGATTTATTGGTTGAGCTGATTAAAAATGTTGGCATTGTGTTGTCACGGGATTTGTTGTTGACAAAAGTTTGGGGATATGATTATGTTGGTGAAACACGTACTGTTGATGTACATATTCGTTGGTTACGAGGCAAAATCGAAGAAGACCCTTCCTCACCCGAACATATTTTAACAGTGCGTGGTATTGGTTATAAATTTGAATATTAACCTAACAACATCTCCTCTCATTTATTCCGTAAAAAACTACGGAGTCCGCAATCATTTGCAGATTTTGTAAATTTGTATTACGATACTAAATTTGAAGTGGCACGAATTGTCAAAACACAATAACCGTTGTACAATTAAAAGTGAAAGATTAAATACATTTTGAGGCAAATATGACAGATATAATTGATTTTTTTGGAGATAGTCATCAAGGTTCCCGTGGAAATAATGAAGATAGTTTTTGGCCTAACCTTCAAGATGATGTCTCTCATCCACAAGACAAAATTGATAGTAAAGGTTTTCTTTACGTTGTTGCTGATGGTGTGGGCGGACATCAAGCGGGAGAAAGAGCAAGTCAACAAGCCATTGAACTGGTTACTGATTTGTACTACAACGATGACTCAAACACAGATATAGCAACTAGCTTAAGAAAAGCTATTGAGAATACAAACGACCAAATTTTTGATGACTCCCAAAATGACCCTGACTTGGTTGGCATGGCGACTACGATTACTGCCATTGTATTGCATAAGGTTAATACAGGAGAATACAATGCGGTCATTGCCAATGTTGGCGATAGCCGTACTTATCTCATCCGACAAAGTGAAATTCAACAATTAACCCGTGACCATACTTGGGTAGAAGAACAAGTCCAAGCAGGTATATTGACTCCCGAAGAAGCTCGAATACATCCTCAAAGAAATATTGTCACCCGCTCATTGGGAGGGTATCCAACAACGGATGTTGATATTTTCAAACTTGTTCCCGTTGAGCCTTATGATACCATAATGTTATGTAGTGATGGGCTTAATGCAGTCATGGAAGATTATGAAATAGCTGACCTAGTATCTCAATCTACCTCAGCTGCTGAAGCGGTAAAGTTCCTCATTGAAGAAACCCTTAACCGAGGTGCTCCCGACAATGTCACAACGATTGTTGTTCGTTTAGACGGTCAAGAATATTCGATTCCACGCACGCCAGATTCAGATAAACTGCATCAGCCTGAAAATGTAACATGGATACTCATTGCATTGGTTACTTTACTGGCAATTGTTTTAGTTGGAGGATTTATGTTACTCATGGGTCCGATAATGTAGGGCTATTTGTAGGGGCGTATGGCTATACGCCCGAGGGCTGTTCAATGCTGTTTTTTAACAAGATAAATTTGAGGGTCAAAGCTGGCTTTGACATGAAAAAGCAAGCTTTTTCGCTCCATTGTTAGCATTAAACAGCCCTAGGTCGGGGTAGCTCACCGAACAATAAACCCATCAATATAAACTGGAGCTTTTGTCCATGCCGTCATAGTGATTTGTTGGCTTTTCTTAACAGAAGGTAAATTTATCACAATTTCCCGTTTATCTAACCTAATAACTCTACTGAGATTATCCTCAAATTCAATTCGCATGTACCCGCCTTTACCAAGTGTAACTAGAGTCAAACTTTTTCCTGTGAATGTAACTTCTAATTTATCCCCATGCTTATAGCTCTGCATGACTTTTCCCAAAACTGCGTCGGCATGCTTGATGTGGTGCCATTCACCATGATAGGTTACTGTCCAATGATTTTCTTGGTGATAGCCACGATACATGTGAGGTGGTTGGTTATTTGCTTCTTTCAAGGCATGATAAACAGGCATCGGTCTGAGATCAGGTTCTAACAAACGAAAAAAGTATTGCGGGTTTTTATCTTTTAACTCTTGGTCAGTTGCCTGTTTCAGAAACCAATAATTTGCCACTCCTAGCCAAGGCCATTCCTCTTGAATACGACGATAAGCTAAGATAGTGTAAGTTGCTTGCTTTTCAGGAGAGACATGCCCATAAATTGGCTGAATCCCCGAATCAAGAGGAACAGCATTCCAAGCCAATTCACTTAACCAAATCGGTTTATGAGCATCCCCATTGCGAACCATGACATCTCGTATATACATGGGACGAGAAAAGTTGAGTACACGAGGTTGCATGCGGCGGTCATAGGGACCTGACCATAATCCATAACCTTGCATGGCTAACACATCAAAATAATCACCTCCGCCATTATCATAAACCTGTTGCAAAAAAAGTACATCGGATAACCCACCAGGACTAATTCCCTCTCGGCGTTGACGGTCTAACTCAATTGTAGCCGCTAAAGCTCCCATCACCACTATTGCCTCATGGTCAACTGCTTTGATACGGCTGTATCCCTCCTTAAGCAAATTAACATATTCGGCGGCATCAATCGGATACATGCCCCATTCGGGATAAATATTCGGTTCATTCCAAATTTGGTACACATGAACTCGCCCTTTATATCGTTTTGCTACTATTTCAACAAAGTCCCCATAATCGCTGATATTATCAGGCGGGGCAAATGCTCCGACCTCATTCCCATTTGCCCGTGACCATGCTGGAGGATTACTCAAGCGAGCCATAATCTGCACATCGTATTTTTCAGCTAGAGCAACAATATGGTCGTACTTATCCCAAGCAGAACGATACGGCTCATTACGTCTATCCTCAAAATCAGCCTTACCATGTATTTCAATATCTTCCCAAGTAAACTCCTGGCGAATCCAATGGAATCCTGCTTCTGCTACTTTTTGCATTGCCTGCTCACGTTTGCTTGGCTCGACTTCTTGTTGCAGAAAAGTATTAACACCATAAGGATTCATACTCGCATGCTGAATCGGCACCATATCTGCCATTTGTAGAGGCGGCTGCAAACGAGTAAAAAGATATTGAACCATACCTGAAAATTGTTTAAGCGGTTCTTCTTCCCCAGTAATGAAAAACAATTGACGTGAGATGTATGATTGATTTAGCCAAAGTAATATCCAAAGTAATATAACCAGCAGAACAGCAACGATAACTTTTTTCATAAATCTTGTTATTTATTTACAAACTCATTTGTATGAAGCGAGTCAATATCTATCGCTTCATCAATCAATTTCATAGCCACCATGAAATCCATTGACTCTTGCCATGCTTCTCTATCTGTCATGCCCATACTACTACTTTGCCATAAGGTAATGGAGGCATTCAGCACAGATTTTTGTATTGGAGCCGTTTCATCAGTAATTTCTGGTACGACTTCCCGAGCAATTTGAAATGTCTCATCAGGATTTTCAATAGCATAAGCAATGCCTTTTAAGGTTGCTTTCACCATTTTGCGAACGAGCTCAGGATTTTCTTTGATGGTTTTCTCATTGGTAATTAAACCATTTGAAATCAAGTCAATGTAGTCACTGACTTCAATAACATCTATCCTGTAACCTGCCTGAGCCAATTGAATTGGTTCATTGGCGATGTAGACTACAGCCGCATCGATTGTCCCTTTACTAATCGATTCTGCTTGAGTGAAACCAATACTTTCCAACGTGATTTTACTTTCATCAATATTTTCAGCATAAACCAATGCTTTCCAGCCTATATAACTCGCCCCAAAAAGACCAGGCACGCCAACAGAAACATCCTGCAATTTTTCAGGTGAATCAATTCCTTTTTCCTTCAGTGCCATCACTGCTACAGGAAAACGCTCAAACCACTTCATGATGTAGGTAATTGGCAGTCCCTGTGACCGCCCTAAAATTACTTGGTCACCACTTGCTATAGCAAATTGCCTTTCCCCTTGAGCGACTAATGCTACAAAATCGTTTTCGTAGCCATACTCCAACTCGACTTCTAATCCTTCCTCTGCATAAAACCCTTTCTTTTGGGCTACATAGAGCGGAGAAAATTGTACGTTTGGAATAAAACCAACTCCTAATTTTATCTTTGTTACTTCGGCAGGCTTTTCAGACTCTGGTTCTGATGTGGTCTGCGTACATGCCGTCACAGTAAAAAGTATTATGATACTAAATAGTAATATTATTTTTTGTATATCGAAATGACATACCTCCTTAAAACATAATGTTAATTGCATGGAGCGAAAAAGCTTGCTTTTTCATGTCAAAGCAAGTTTTGAATAGCCCTACTTATTGACCTAAAATTTCCACATATCCCAAATCGCCATGCACACGGATACGTTGACCTGTCTTGATTAACTTGGTACAATTTAACACTCCCACCACAGCAGGAATACCATACTCCCGTGCCACGACAGAACCATGTGTCATCAATCCACCCACTTCCATGACCAAGCCTACCGCATTGATGAATAAAGGAGTCCAGCCTGGGTCTGTAAATGGTGCCACTAAAATCTCACCATGATTGATGATTGGAATATTCTCACGAGAATGTTTGACCATTGGAATTTCGCCATCACTTGTCATGATGCGTGGCGGAATCATGTTGTGATAACGAATATAATCTGTTTTTCGTTTGGCAATCACTGAACGAATTTCCTTGTGGGGATGTTCTACGACAAAAATCAATTCCAGAAATTCCAAATACCATACATCAGAAACATTATCCAGACGGTCTTGAGCATGGAGCACTTCAGCCGCTTCGATAATTACCTTCTTGGTCAAATCAAGTAGGTGAATGATGAAAAATTTGGGATGTTCACGTATGACCATGTAGTTAGATATATTTCGCACCAATCGTTGAGCAATCTTACTCTTGATTTTACCGAACATGCCATGCTGAACATTCTCTACTAAACGTGCTCCCATTTTTTCTCTTTCTACGACAAGCCGTTGATGATGCTTTCGATGAGTGCCTGATTCGCCATGTTGTAAATTGCCCAGCACCACTTGCAATAATGACTCTGCATTATCACGCCAGCATGGACGAGCTATATCAATTTCAGATGGACCTCGCATGCCATATTTTTCTAGGAAAGCATGCCAGGCTTGAGCAAATGTTTGACCATCAGGCAATGACTCCATGTTTTCGAGAATGGTACGAGCATCGGTATTGAGCAGATATTTGACCAATTTAGGCGATTGGCGGGCAGTATCAGCTAAATCACCCACAGATAAATCCATCTCTGTGGTGGCGTTTCCCGATAGTCCTTGTGCCAAACTTATTACTTCTATTGGTGTGATGTAGTTTGAAAACATGCGGCGGATAATATTTTGTGAAAGAATTCCTGAAATTATAGCAGGCAAAAACTTAAAGAGAATATCAAGTAACATTTCCCCCAAAAAATATTGCGGTACTTTCAAACGCTCGGCTAAAGTTTGGGGTTTAGACATGTGTTGATGGATAGATTCTAACTTTTGGTCAAGATATTGTTCCACACGATTCACAATACCATCGGGTTTTTGTATCCATGTACGTGCCATAGTTTTGACAAAA
The DNA here is from genome assembly GCA_002084875.1 of Anaerolineaceae bacterium 4572_78. GTDB lineage: Bacteria > Chloroflexota > Anaerolineae > 4572-78 > 4572-78 > 4572-78. Next base: position 26,191 of record NBMH01000098.1, read on the forward strand.
ATGGGCAAAAGCCATTTAGCAACTCGCCCCACACTAGCTCGAATTTCAGGATTATGTCGTCCGCACCGAAATTCCTCACGGTCAATCACATCGCGAATCGGTTGCCCCATAAGCGGGTCAACAATGGCAGCCACCACCTCGGGATACAATCGATTAAATATGGGTAATTGTAAAATCGCGGATAAATCTATATAAGCTCGTCCTCCAACAGGAACAAAATAAGGATTGTAGTGCATAGGAAATTTCTCTTTTCCAAATGGTATCAGCAGTTGCAAAATGGATATGCCCATCGGCGAAATAGGGTCAGTCATGACTTGGATATGATTAAAACTCAAGTAAACATGCAACGACCCATCGCTTGGAGGTGGTTTCGGTAAAGGGAACAATGAAGTAATCGGACGGGTTTGCACCATGTAAATGTCAGTGCCTTCCATGCACCATTCAATATCTTGTGGACAACCGTAGTGTGCTTCAATGCGAGTCCCAAATTTGACTAAGGCTCGAATCTGCTCATCATTCAGCACTTGAGCATGGCATAAATCATCCCCTAATTTTTCTTGATAAGTGCCGCCGTCAGGTTTGGGACGAATTGCCAATTTTTTGTCGGCGACCTTGATTTCGACAATTGCCTGATTTCGTTTATCCACTTTGTATAAATCAGCTGATACAATCCCCGATACCAATGCTTCTCCTAAGCCGTAGCTGGCATCAATCGAAACAATTTTCCGATGACCTGTTACTGGGTCAGCAGTGAACATGATTCCTGAAATGTCGGGAAATATCATGCGTTGCACTACCACAGACAAATGCACATCTCGGTGGGGAAAATTGTTTTTAGCACGATATAAAATCGCTCGGTCAGTGAAAAGCGATATCCAACATTTGCGGACATGCTCCAACAGGGATGCTTCTCCTTTAATATTCAAGTATGTATCTTGTTGTCCTGCAAATGAGGCTGATGGCAAATCTTCAGCCGTGGCACTAGAACGCACCGCATAAGCATGTTCTGTTCCCATGTCATGCCATGCCGATAAAATTGATGTTTTCACATCATGGGGGATTGGTATGTTTGCCAAATTTTGACGTACTGTTTGTCCCACCTGTCGCACCATGTCTAAATCATCGGTTTGAATAGATGTCAATTGAGCATACATGTCATGGGCTCCAGCAAAATCTGCCATGAAAGCTTTGAAGGCAGATGTCGTGAGGCAAAAGCCATCGGGTACAGGCAAGCCACCTTGTGTCATTTCGCCCAAGTTGGCTCCCTTGCCTCCCACGAGAATGAGGTCTTTAGCACTAATTTGACTAAAAGGTAATGTAAATTGGGTGTTCGTTATTTTTTCCATGCAATTATTATAGCACAAATTCATACTATGCCCAAAAAACAAAATAAAGCAATTTATCTATACAAGCTAGTTTGCCTTTTTATATCGTCCATTAAAATTATTCCAAATAACATTAAAAACTTCATGAGCCATTTCAAACGACTCATGGAAAAACTTACCTCCTTGCATTCCTTTTGTTATACTCTCATCTCTATGTTGCCATTCTACATCCACTTCTTTGATTTGATAATCCCATTTGTCAGCAATAAATAATAATTCAACATCAAAGGCACTAACAACCCATCCTTTGTTATTTCGTTGTGAAGTAAAAAATGAAAGTAAGGGAAAAATCTCTTTTAGCACTGGGCTTTTAAAAGCTTTAAAGCCGCATTGAGTATCTTTAATATTAGGTAATAAGGCAAAACCGCGAATAATACGAAATCCCCGTGATGCCATTTGCCTAAAAATAGAAAAACCTTCTCTTTGCAATCCGCGTGAACCGATTACAATATCATATCCTTTCTCGAACCAGACCAGAAGTTTATTTAACTCGCCAACTGGCGTAGACTGGTCCATATCGGTGAACAGCACTATTTCCCCTTGTGCATCTTTAAGCCCACCGAAAATAGCATGGGGTTTCCCACCATGTGCTAAAGGCACTATTCTGAAATTGGTATTTTGAGACACAAATTGCTTACATATCTCTAAACTGTCATCAGTAGAACCATCATCGGCAATTATCACTTCCCATTCATAAGTTTGTGTTTCAAGAAAAGTAGATACTTGGTTTAGCACTCCTCTTTTGAGATTAGCTTCTTCATTATAGCAAGGAATTACAATAGAAATCATATATTAGTTTGTAATACTCCGTGTAAAACTTCTCCTTATTAATCAAGACTCAGCACAGTATAATAGCTATCGCATTAAGAATCAAATCTAATATTTATTTTTGGTGTTGGGCTAATTTTTATTAATATGTTGTAGGAATTCAACTTTTTGAAAAGTTAGTAGACCCAACTGCCCATGCAAAAGATAAATCTTTAGTACGCTTGTTTTCGATACAAGTCCGCAGTTTTTTGCGAAATCATATCCCAATTAAATGTTTCACCTAATAATTTGGATTCTATGCTCAATTTTTTTCGCAAGGTGTCATCATGAATAAGCAACATTACCGATTCGGTTAAAGTACGAATATCATAAGCGGTTGCAAGTAGCATGGTTTTATTTGGTATGATTTGTGGTAGTGGCATGGTTGGTTTAGTGCTGATAATCGGTAGCCCATGTTTTAGCATAGCAATCAAGGTAGTTCGTCGAAAAGATACACCATCATGATATGGCAATAGAGCCGCATCGGCACTTAATAAATAAGCGGATACATGCGACAAATCGGCATATCCTGTGAAAGTTATGTGATGACTTAAATTATATTTTTCAATTAGTGATTCTATTTGTGTGGCATAAGCAATATTTGTGGGGTCACTATCACCAAATTTTCCCCCAATCATAAGCAGATGAGCATCAATCCCTCGTTTAATCAACTGATTTAATACGTTTATGAGTTCCTTACCTCCTTTACTCTCATTGAGGAAACCAAAGTATGCAAGTACAAAGGTCTTTGGTGAAAATCCTAATTTAGTCCGCCAAGCCTGACGGTCATAATCGCTGGGAGGATTGACTTTGATATTGTTGCCGAGTGGAATTTGGTGCATGTGTGTTGCCAAGTCATATTGTTGCAGAGTGGTCATGTCTTCATGATTGGTAGTAATGACCGCATCGCTATAACGAGCCAGAGCAAGAATAGCCCGCCAACGTAGAAAGCCTGCTTTCGGAAATAGATAAGGGATGCGTAAATCATGAAATGTAGTAATTATTTTGGGACAATTTGACCACTGTTTAAGATAGAAGGGAAGCCAATTAATCCCGCCTTTTAGTTCATAAGCACCTGCTTGGTATTGAATATGCAAAATATCACTGGGATGTTTTTGTAAAAATTTGCTTACTTGCCACCACAATCGCCATCCCCAATTAGACAAAACAGGATAAACTAAAGACAATGTATCTGTGTCGTATTCCTGCCATCGCCGACTAATTAAAATAGAGGACGAAATTTGTTGATGTTGTATATGGTGTACTAGGTTAGCTGTATAATCGGCAATCCCACCTTGCATGGGAGGATATTCACCCGTTAGAAATGTGACGTTCATGGCAAAAATTATACCATAAAATCAATTCATGCCAAAAAATCTGGAATTGATTTCACAACAATATCGGGACGCAGAGCGTCCTATATACGTTGCTACGCAGAGCGTCCTATATACGTTGCTACGCAGAGCGTCCTATACACGTTGCTACGCAGAGCGTCCAATATACGTTGCTACGCAGAGCGTCCTATATACGTTGCTACGCAGAGCGTCCTATATACGTTGCTACGCAGAGCGTCCTATATACGTTGCTACGCAGAGCGTCCA
>NBMH01000099.1 GCA_002084875.1 Anaerolineaceae bacterium 4572_78
ACTGTGGTGTTTTCAATACTGATGCTGAAGCTAGTCGTAACGTTGCTAGTTACTACAACGTTTAAGGCATTATTAGTTGGGTTGGTGCTTTCTACGGCTAGAGGAGGTGAAGGTGGCGGCTCATTCAACTATCAGAAAAGGTGCCACTGCCATCATTCAGCCAGACCTTGTTTGCCTGACTAGAATAATTAGCCACAAAGGCATCCAGGTCACCGTCTCCATCCACATCTCCTAAATGCACATCATAGCTAGATAAACTGCCCAAGAATTGCCCACTATCAGTAAAGCCTCCACTGCCATCATTCAGCCAGACATTGTTTGCCTGCCCCAAATTAGCGACAAAAGCATCCGTGTCGCCGTCTCCATCCATGTCACCTAAATGTACACCAAAGCTATCTGAACTACCCAAGGATTGCCCACTATCAGAAAAGGTGCCACTGCCATCATTCAGCCAGACCTTGTTTGCCTGACTAGAATAATTAGCCACAAAAGCATCCAAGTCACCGTCTCCATCAACATCTCCTAAATGCACATCACAGCTATCTGAACTACCCAAGGATTGCCCACTATCAGTAAAGCCTCCACTGCCATCATTCAGCCATACGTTGTTTGCCTGATTATGATGATTAGCGACAAAAGCATCCAGGTCGCCGTCTCCGTCTACATCTCCTAAATGCACACCTAAGCTATTTGAACTGCCCAAGGATTGCCCACTATCAGTAAAGATGCCACTGCCATCATTCAGCCATACCTTGTTTGCCTGACTAGGATTATTAGCAACAAAGGCAGACTGGCTACTATCAGTAAAGCCTCCACTGCCATCATTCAGCCAGACCTTGTTTGCCCCTTGATTAGCGGTGCTATCAATAAAGTTAGCATGTCCACCGTTCACAGCGGCATGGAATTGCCAAACGGTTGAGGTTAAGGGAGCGACTGCCGCCATGCTTAATGTGCCTGTAGTGGCACTGACCTGTACTAATTCACCAGGCATGAAAGGACTGTTTGGGATTAAGCTAATCGTGCCAGCATTAACACTAAATGCTTCACTCAGTAAGCCTGTTTGCATAGCATGCACAGCAAACGTTTGCGTAGAAACAGTACTGATGTTCATGCTTTGGTCGTAGGTGATTGAAACGACTGTAGTTAGCGGGGCGGTGTGGATATTGCTGATGGGGTGGATACTTTGCATAACTGGGTCTTGGGCATGTACGGTTTGTGTGCCTTGCCATATCCAAACAATACCAAACGTAACTAAAAGTGTCATGATACTGAATAATTTGGTTTGAGGAGTCATTATATTTTTCCTTAGTGAAGCTAAAACAAGAAAGGTTTTTAAAACCTTTCTTGTTTGACAATTACAACGAAACATTAATTAATATAGCATAGAAATGTTAAAAGTACAAATGCCAATTATAAGAAAACAGGTGATTAGTTGTAATCGTATAGTGATTGTATGGTTGTGGTATGGTAGGTGTTAGTGAAACAACTTGCTTTTTCATCATGTCAAAGCAAGCTTTGAACAGCCCTACCGTTCACCGCACCCCAATTATCGTCTCAACGAATTTGGTACAGGTGCCTCACTTGGTCTCTCAAAATTGGTCAAGATGATGTGGGTATAGAGTTGCTTTTCCTCGATTGTTTCTACGGTGTATAGTTCATCCTTATCGGTGTGTAGATTACTAAATACTACATAAAATCCCTCATGCAATCCCTCCGATTTGAGATACTTGATTAATTGTCCTTTGCCTCGTTTGAAATCAGTGTTGGTCGTAAAGCGTTTTATTTCAATGACATAAGATTGCTGTTTATAGCGAACCAATATGTCAGTGCGTCCTCGTCCTGATGGCACTTCAATGTATGTTTGTCCCCCAAGACTTTCCACAAAAAAGTTGATAAAGCCATCCAATGAATAGTGCCAAGCACCCTCTTTCAAGTGGTCAGTATCGAAGGCACGGAAGCCTCGCCGTCGAATGTAGGCTCGATATGCCTCCAGCAAAACATTGATATTCAAGCCATCCTCTGGGGTAAGATATTGCTGAAAGGTGTCATGGATAGAGGTAACATAGTACGACATCTCACCATTAATCAGAGGACGAAAAGTCGTAATCAACACTTTTTTGTAGAGTGGCACCGATACATCTACAACCCCATTGACGTTATCTACCACGCCATGTGCAACCAGCCAACCAATGTTGGGGTCATGCACCGAAAAAGTAATGGCTTGTTGACCAAACAACACCTTTAACATAAATGCTTGTTTTTGGCGGGCTTTCTGGACGATGTTCATAATGTTGATATCAGACCTTTCCGTCAAAAAGTGTTTTAAGGTGATATAGAAATGTTCGATATTGATGTTATGTTTTTTATCAGCTACCAAGTCATTGACCAAATAATGACACAAGGCACATACCAAGCCTGGCTGACCTAATGTGTTATCATAAATGGCTTTAATCACATCATCCTCAAAGCGTTGACCTGATTCAGTCATATATTGCTGAATCAGGTCATGCACTTCCTCAAAAGTGAAGTATGGAATCTGTAATTCTTCTGTGACGTTAAACGGTGATGCCGATGAAACAATCAATTCAGCAATTGTACTGACTCCCACTAAAACCAACGAGTGAAGGGCATAATTTTCTTTTTGATGATAGATTTGGCGAAAAGTGTGCATAACTTCACTTACCACAGCATCGGGGATACCTTCAAATTCATCAATGATAAGCACAATTGGTTTAACGTCTTTTTGCAAAGTCTCAAAAAAATAGTTTAGACCAAACGAGTCTTCAATTGTGCATGTCGTATCAATATGTTGTCGAGCTAATTCACGGTGCAAGTCATGATTAAAAGCAGTATAAAAACGTTCTCTTGGTAAAGTTTTTAAGTTCTCAAAACTAATCCATATCGGGGTAAACCCTTCATCCTTCAAAGCATGCAACAGCAATTGAAAATAGGTTGTCTTTCCCGCTTGACGTGGAGCAAACAGAGTGAAATAACGTCCCTTTCGTACTTTTTCTTTGCCCACTTCAATCAGTGCCTCTCGCATTACCGTGTAATGCAATTTCGGATTGCATGGTCCTGTCGTGTTAAATTCTCGCACAATGATTTTTCCTCAGCTTTTCATCCAAAAAAAGATGCACAAGATTCAGTCTATATCACAAAATGATTTTGTCAAATTTAGCACAATATTTTTCGACATGATTTTCAATCACGTGGTCGCACAATGGAGCATCAAATCGCTTGCTTTTTCATGTCAAAGCAAGCATTGAACAGCTCTAACCACTTGAATACTACAATTTCAACATGATTTACCTAAAATTGACAATTTCAATAATAAACCTAAAATATGAATAGTATTAAAATTGTGATTCTAATAGAGAGGAAAAATGACACCTAATATATATATTCCAATCGACCGCCGTCATGCGATGGCACGAGGCGGAACGCTACCTGAACGAACAACAGGAGCGGCATTATTCGCCGATATTTCAGGATTTACGCCTTTGACCACAGCCTTGCTCAAGGAACTCGGTTTGAAACGGGGTCCCGAAGAATTAACGCATCAGTTAAATATAATTTACGATGCCTTAATCGATGAAGTACACCGTTATGGTGGAACAGTGATTGGCTTTGCAGGTGATGCGATTACATGTTGGTTTGATAAAGATGATGGACGACGAAGCATAAGCTGTGGATTAGCCTTGCAGCAAGCTATGGAACAATTCAAATCAGTGAAAACAGCAGGAGGCAGTATTATTTCTTTGGCTATAAAGGTAGCTGTTTCTATAGGGGCAGTCCGCCGCTTTTTGGTCGGCATCCCCGACGTAAGCTACAAGGATGTATTGGCAGGCTCCACCATCGACCGCATGGCCGCAGGCGAGGGCTACGCCGAAAAAGGAGATGTGATTGCAGCCCCCGAAGTGGTTGCTCAAATAGGTGACATGCTGGAAATAGCCGAATTTCGGATGAATGAACAAGGCGAAAAATTTGCCGTTGTTACAGGTATGACTGAAACAGCTTCTGCCATGCCATGGGGCGATGAACCTACTTTGAGCGAAGAACAACTTACCCCTTGGGTATTGAGACCTATTTATGAACGGATGACACATGGACAAGAACAATTTGTTGCAGAGATTCGTCCAGCAACCGCATTATTTATGAAATTTAGTGGGATTGATTATGACAATGATGCGAAGGCAAGAGAAAAGTTAGATACCTATATCCAGTGGGTACAAAGTCTTGTTCACCGCTACGAAGGAACACTCATTCAATTGACATTAGGTGATAAGGGAAGCTTCATCTACACAGCTTTTGGTGCTCCCATTGCCCATGAAGATGATTCCATACGAGCCTTATCAATGGCATTGGACTTATTATCACCGCCAGCTGAAATAGATTTCATTGACCCCGTGCAGATTGGTATTAGTCAAGGACGAATGAGAGCAGGACCCTACGGTGGCTCAGCCCGCGTAACGTATGGCGTACTTGGGGATGAGGTCAACATGTCTGCACGTTTGATGGGCAAAGCAAAACCAGGACAAGTACTTGTCAGTGAATTTTCACATCAGTCAAGCCGCCATGTATTCGATTGGGATGTTCCCGTATCTATGTTGGTGAAAGGAAAAGTGGAACCTATCACCGTTTATAGGTTGCTTGGCAAAGTCGAGCAATCTCAATATCAATTGCAGGGTATGCAATATACCATGCCGATGGTAGGACGACAAGCCGAATTGACATTGATTGAGGAAAAAATAGAGCATCGGCTATGGCGGAGCATGTCAGTCTTACGGCACACAAACGAGTTATTTGATGTGGGAGTCTGTATGGCGAGCGTTTTTCAATATTGCCCCTAAAAAATCTATAGCCGAACAAACAGATGATATAAGGCAACAATTGGAACAGATAAATCCCGCATTTGTCTCACGCTTACCATTGCTAGGTGCGATGTTAAATCTGCCCTTATTGGATAACGATGTAACCGCCAATATGGAAACTAAACTCCGCAAATCATCCCTAGAATCTTTATTGATAGATTGTTTGCGGACATGGGCAGGCAATTATCCACTCCTCATCATGCTAGAGGATGTTCATTGGATTGATGCCTTATCTCGAGATTTGCTTGAAGGATTGGCTCGGTCAGTAGAAGGCTTACCAGTGTTGTTCCTAGTAGTCTATCGCCCACCCGAATTGCAGAAGATAAAGCCGCCTCAAATCGACAATCTGTCATATTTCACAGAAATAAAACTAGACCATTTCACTACCGAAGAAGCAGCGACATTAATCCGTATTAAATTGGAGCAATTCAGCGATACAAAGGATGATATTTCTACCGAGTTTGTCGAACGCATAACTGCACGAGCACAAGGCAATCCTTTTTACATTGATGAACTGCTAAACTATTTACATGACCAACATATTGACCCACATGACACAGAATCCATAGCCCAACTTGACCTGCCAACGAGTTTGCACAGTCTCATTCTTAGTCGTGTTGACCAGTTGACTGAAACTCAAAAACTAACATTAAAAATTGCTAGTGTAATAGGACGGATTTTTGAGACAGCTTTGTTATGGGGTATCTATCCTGAATTGGGCGACCCTGAAGTTGTAAAAGCCGATTTGAATCACCTTAGACAATATGAGTTGGCATTGCCTGAATCTCATGCCCAAGAAATAGCCGAAGAAATGTATTTCTTTAAACATATCGTTACCCAAGAGGTCGCTTATGAAAGTATCCCTTACGCCACGCGAAGCACTTTGCATGAACAATTAGCTCAATTCATGGAAGCAAATTTTGTTGATGTGCTTGAGCAATATGTCAACTTGTTAGCCCATCACTATGGGCATACTGATAACCATGCAAAAAAGCGGAAATATTTTCTTAAGGCGGGCGAAGCGGCTCAGGCAAAATATGCTAATGATGCCGCTATTGATTACTACCACAGGGCATTACCTTTAGTTTCATCAGAAAAAGAGTTAACGATTCGGCTTAATCTTGGCGATGTCTTAATTTCAACAGGGCAGTATAAAGCGGCAGTTGAGAACCTTAATATTGCCTTAGCCTTAGCAGATGAACAAAATAATCTTGAGGCAAAAGCAAAAGTTTGTCGTTGGGTGGCACGCAGTTATGAATTACAAGGAGAATATCCACCTGCTTTAAGTTGGATTGAACGTGGGCTTGAAACACTCAAAGAGATAGATACATCTGAAACTGCCCAACTTATGCTAATTGCAGGTCTGATTCATGCTCGTCAAGGACATTTTGATGAGGCTTGTGAACAGGCTAAACATGCCTTGAGTATCAGTCAATCACTGAACGAAACAACTGTTTCTGCACGTTCTTATAATTTATTGGCTTACGTTGCAGGAGCACAGAGTAATGTTCCTCAAGCAATTGAGTATGCTAAACAATCACTCACCCTTTACCAACAAACCAATAACTTACAAGGACAAGGATTAGCTCAAAATGAAATTTCACGAAGCTACATCGCTACTGGACAGTGGGAAAAAGCCGAATCGTACTTGCAACAAGGATTAAATCTATTTGAGCAAATTGGTGATGTTTATAACCAAATTGTTACCAATATTAATTTGGGAATCATCGTTCTTAATCGAGGGAAATTAGAAAAATCGGTATCTGCAAATCAATCTGCATTGCAATTACTTAAACATTCTGGTGGAACGTTGTTTTTAGAGGGAGTGTTGCATAATAACTTGGCTGGAACCTATGTGCGATGTGAGAATATTGATAAAGCCCGTTATCACCTTCAAATTAGTCAAAATTTGTTTGAGCAAGCCCAAGTACGAGATTTTCTCCCTGAAATGACACGCCTTTTTGCAGAAACAGATTTATTGGCAAATGACTTAAAAAAAGCAGAAACTAATATCAGAGAAGCCTTGCGTTTAGCTCGTGAACTTGGCATGCCTGAAGAAGAAGGAAATAGCTTACGAGTACTAGGAAAAATCCAAACACAATCTGGAGCGTCAACGCTTGCTTTGACAGTCAAGGAAAGCCTTGACCCTCCACAATTTGAACAAGCTAAACAATCCTTAACCGAAAGCATGACAATATTGAATGAGGTTGGCAACACTTATGAAGTGGCACGCAGTCAACTTGTATTGGCAGAACTCTATGCCATTCAACAAAACAATGACGAATCGCTGGCTTTACTTGATAAATGTCAACCTGTTTTTGAATCACTAGGAGCTTCCCTTGATTTGAAGAATGCTAAAATGTTACGGCATGACATGAGTTTTGTTTAGATGAACATAAAATATCGTATCCATCGTGTTTTAAGTGTTGAACATAATCCATTTTTATTAGACCATGTTATTGGTGGCAATTCTGTTTTGCCAATGACATGTGCGGCTGCTTGGTTGGCTAATCTATGCGAACAAGTTTCGCCTGGCTATGCCTTTTTTTGTATGAAAGATTTTCGAGTTACTAAGGGGATTATCTTTGATAATACTTTGGCTGATGAATATCTGCTCGACATAGAACATGTCGAATCAAGTGATGATACAGAACTTGCTTTATCTGCCAAAGTGTGGAGTAAAAATGAGCGAGGAAAGCCGCATTATCATTACAGCACAACAGTTGTTTTGCGTAAAATAATTCCAGCGTCGCCTTACTATAAAACCTTTAACTTAACCGAAGACCAGGCTTTAGCCCAATACAAACCTTATCAAGATGGCACCCTTTTTCATGGGACATCATTTCAAGGAGTTAAACAAATACTTAATATGACTCCTGACAAATTAACTATACGCTGTGTCACTCCAAATTTGACTCGAAAACAACAGGGACAGTTTCCCGTTCAGACATTAAATCCCTACATGTCAGATGTTCAATTTCAAGCTATGGTCATTTGGGCAAGATACTTTCATCAGGCAGGTAGTTTACCTCTTTTCATGGCAAAAGGTGAACAATATCGTAAAGCGATACCCGGTCAGGTGGTTTATGTAACGATGGATGTGCAAGCAAGTTCAGACTCAAAGTTAGTTGCCGACATGTACGTTCATGATAAAGATGGATTTGTTTACTCGCAAGTTTTTGGAGCAGAAGTGGCAATTAGCAAACGGTTAAATAGTCTGTTTCAAAGATAGAGTGTAAAGTGTATATGGTTAGACCTGACAGGTTTTTAGAAACCTGTCAGGTCTGGGTCCAAAATATTATCTTATAACCTTCACGAATATACCGACTCACACGTTATTAAACAATCGAGACGGGTGCTTAATTCGTTGTTGCACTATGCTTATTTTTTCAAAGTGGGTACATTGTGCTTTGGCAAACAACTGTGCATGCAAAAAATTGTCATAAAGCCGAGCTTCTCTTTTGTTGACAACCCATTTGTTTTTCTCCGCATGATAAACAATATGTCCTGTTGATGTTATGGCTTTTACATAATATACTGCTAGCATCACTTACCTCGCAACGTTAAAATTTTATAATATTAGTATACTACATTATAGGTATATTTTTCAATGGTAAACTGGTACTGTTATGGCTAAGTAATAACTTGGAGATATGGGGATGAAATGTAATTATTTACTCCCCCTCGTTAGTAAACCCCACCTCTGACCCCTCCCCTACAAGGAGAGGGTAGTACGATTCCCCTCTTGCTATGGGGGAAGGGTAGGGGTGGGTACGGACTGTTTCAATGGTTTTGCCACCACAATTACCCGATGCGAGTTAAAATTATAAGGCCAGCATGTTACCAAAGTTAAACGTTTGTCCGTAAACTGTCCAATCCAACGAGCATTTTCTTGACGAACTTCATCCGAAATCCACATATCTAGTAGGATAAATTTGCTTCTAACGCTATAGTGGTATGCCTGGTCATCAACATAAAGCGTTACTATATCTCCACCCTTTACATCAACCAAGTCTCGAAAAATTTCGCCGTAGACATTATGGTGAGCTGATAAGACAATATTGCCTATGTGCCCTGGTTTGGATGAATTTTCGTGCCAGCCCACAGCATTCTTTGCCGTTTCCCATGTACTAAACCATTGTCCCTCTTCCTCAACAAGTTGCCAACCAACTTCCACAATTGGGCTATCAATCTCAATTGACTCAATCACAATCCGATTCGGTGATGAGTTTGCGGGCGGATACGGGTCAGGCGTAAAGGTAAGTGTTGGCGTAGGAGTATTTGTCGGCGTAGAGGTTGGCGTAGCGGTCTGTTCAGTTGGCAACCAATCTCGTGTACCTACAACCGAAATGAGATGATGTTCGGTCGGAGTCGGGGTCAACGTTGCAGTCGGTGTTGGGGTAAATATTGGTGTTAAAGTAGGCGTGAATGAAATATTTGAAACAGCCTCTGAAGGTAATGGAGGCGGCTGAAGTTCACGCCATGTCAAATAATCATTAACTGGTGTCCATAATCCAACCCCGATAATAATGACCCCAATAATAATAGCAAGTTTACTTCCTATAGAAAATGGTATAATATTATTTAGATTCATCGCTAATATCCTCACTTTTTAATATTTGTTTTGTCATAGTTGCTTTGCGTTTCCCTTGACGCTTACCGTAAATTTGGGATGTAACAGTGTAGACCACGGAACCTAAATCATTTATTAATTCTTCTTTGGATTTATGATTATTGACCACAATTATTTGTCTATCTTGTTGATTTAATAGTGATTCGATATAATTAAAACCAAATCTGACTAACCTGTCTTTTTGTTCAATGACAATAATCGTAATCGTCGGGTCGGTCAAGAGTGTCATTAATTTCTTACGGTTCTCGCCGATGCTAGAACCAATTTCTTTTACTACCTTATGAACATGCCACTCTTTGGCAGTACAATAGGCAACCAATCGCTCTGCCTGTGAGTTTAACTGCGAACGTTCCTTATTGGAAGATACTCGGGCATAAACCGCTATCTTTTGTAGCTTTTCACCATCATCGTCAATAATAATGATAGTGCCTGTGTCCATTTGATAACCTTTAATTTTACCTGCCCGAAACCAATTCCAAGCTGTTTTATAACTAATACCTAATTTGTGTGCATAATCGCTTAATTTCATAATCGCCTATTATACCACAAGAATAGGTATATAGAAAAATCGTCGATTTTGCATGTAGACCTCACCACACCTTCTCCTACAAGGTGTGGGAGGTGAATAGTTACTGCTGGTATCATCACTACGGGATACATAAAGGAACTTGAAAAAATACACCAGCAACATATCAAGTACTGCCCCCACTGCGGTAAATCTCTTAAGTGATGAATCATGTTTGACTTTTTAGCGATTTGTGCTATCCTTAACGAATAAATTTTAGACCGAGGTTAAGGCATGACAATTTTCTTTAAGTACATTACCCAAAGTAAGTGGTTTAATAATTTTATTATCGGTGCCATTATTTTAGCATCCGTTTTGATTGGTTTGCAAACTGATGAATATTTGCTTGAGCATTATGGTGGACTCTTAAACATTCTAAATGACATCATTTTATGGATTTTTGGCATAGAGATAATCATCAAAATGTTGGCTGAAGGTAGAAAACCATGGCGATACTTTTACGACCCCTGGAATGTGTTTGACTTCTCAATTGTAGCTGTGAGTATTTTAGATATAATTCTGACAGCTAGTACTTCATCATTTATACCTATTTTACGTCTATTCCGTTTGTTCCGTGTATTTCGAGTGCTTAAGCTTGTGACAGCACTCCCTGAATTGCGATTGTTAGTAGAAACATTACTAAAAAGTGTTTCTTCTATTGTATATGTTGGTTTATTCTTGTCGTTGCTATTTTACATTTACGGAATCATGGCTGTATTTATTTTCGGAGAAAATGACCCCGTTCATTTTGGCACATTACCGATTGCGGTGCTATCTTTCTTTCGTATAGTCACATTAGAAGATTGGACGGACATCATGTATATTAACATGTTCGGTTGTGACCAATACGGCTATCAGGGAAATGAACATTTATGCACAGACCCTTATGCCATGCCGCTTGAATCGGCATTATTTTTCACCTCTTTTGTGTTACTTGGCACAATGATTATCCTCAACTTATTTGTTGGGGTGATTATGAACAGCATGGACCAAGTAAACGAAGAAAAAAAACTTGAAGAAATTGCTGGTAAACGAAAGGCAGAAAAGATTACCATTTCTGATGAAATCCAACTTATTCATTATCGTTTGGAAACCATTTCCGAACAGTTGAATTTAATTAGTCACCGCGTAAGTGATGAATTAATATCACGCCCACCTGACAGTTTGTAGTGTGGTCATAAGTAATCAAGCAAAAGAATTTGTGAAAGCCCTGTTTTGACTGTCAAAGCATCGTTAGCAGACCACACCCCCGACCCCTCCCCTACAAGGAGAGTACGATTCCCCTCTCCCCTGTGTGGGAGGGGCTATGGGTGGGGAAGTATGATTCCCCACGAAGTATATCTTCATGAAATCCCGTTATCCATGCCCAAAACTTTTAACAAACTAGCGAATAGTCTCCCCATCGGCAATTTCATCAGATGGAAAATGTTCTGCTCGCATGTATGGTGCGATGACAACATTATGCCCAATCTGAATCCCAGCAGGGATTTGGGTTCGCTTACCAATTACAGTAATTCCTGCATTAATCTTATCGGGGTCTAGTTTATTTGGAACGATTGTGCCGTTTTCTGTGCCGATGTTAGCATTTTCACCCACAATCACCTCTTTATCGAGAATAACCTTATTTAAGACAGCACCTGATTCAATTTTACAATCATTCATAATAACTGAATCAATCACAGTAGCACCTTCGGCAACATGTACCCCAGGTGAAATAACTGACCCTTTCACCGTGCCTTCGACAATAGACCCATTTGATGATAAACTGCCAATTAATTTTGCCGACGGACCGACTTTGGCAGGAGGTTGTTCCTCACTACGGGTATGAATAATCCAGTCGGGGTCGTATAAATCTAAGGCAGATATTTCTGCTAACAAAGCCATGTTTGCTTCCCAATACGCCTGTATAGTGCCAACATTTGCCCAGTAGCCTTCATATTTATACGCAAAGACTCGTTTTTTACCGATTAGACTAGGTAGGACATCTCGTCCAAAATCAACATGACTAGGATTTGTCAGTAGATGTTCTTTAAGCAACTCCACATCAAAAATATACACACCCATAGATGCGACATTTTCTCGGGAACGGCGGGGCTTTTCTCGGAACCCAATCACACGTTGACTAGAATCAGTACTGATAATACCAAAACGATGTGTTTCAAATGGATTGACGCTACGAATACCAACGGTTACATCGGCCTTCATATCCCGATGAAGCTTTAGCATGGGACGATAATCCATTTTATAGACATGGTTGCCTCCCAAAATGAGAACGGTATCAATGCGTCTGCTATCAATAAACTCAAGATTTTTACGTACCGCATCGGCTGACCCTTTTTGCCAACCGTCATTCATGTCGGGTCCCAGATATGGGTGCAGTATGCGGAGCCCGCCGCGTGAACGGTCAAGCTCCCATGGTTTGCCTACCCCAATATGGACATTTAGGGAAACGGGCATGTACTGTGTAAGCACACTTACATTATAAATTTCCGAGTTTGAACAATTCGACAAGGGAAAATCAATTATACGAAACTTCCCCGCAAATGGTATCGCTCCTTCGGAACGAACACGGGTCAGGACACTAATCCTCTTCTTTTACAAAAGAACTAATCAAGACATTACGTCCGATTTTTTTGCCAGCAGGGATAGAACTTTGCTCGCCAATAACATTAATACCTGTATTTAACTTATCGGGCATTTGATGATTTGCGGTTAAATCATCACCCATGCCAATCATCGCCCCACTACCAACAATAACTTCGGTATCAATGATTGTTTTATCAACAATCGCACCAGCCCCAACCCAAGTATCATTCAAAATAATCGAATCTCGAATGATTGCCCCAGGCGAAACATAAACGCCCGGTGATAATACAGAATGAACAACATTACCACGAATGACACATCCATTTGAAACCAGGCTTTGTTGCACTAGGGCATGAGGACCGATCTTCACTGGTGGACGTTCCCCACTACGTGTCCGAATGACCCAATTGGGATTGTATAAGTTCAAGGGGGTATCTGGTTCTGTCAATTCTAAACTGGTCTCCCAATAAGATTGAATCGTTCCGACATCAACCCAGTAACCATCAAAAACATAAGACATGACCTTATCTCGTCCAATCATACTGGGGATGACTTGCGAACCAAAATCAATACGCGGGTCTTCTGTACTACCTTCAAGCAGCCGTTCAATTAACAAATCTGCATTGAAAATATAAACACCCATCGAAGCCAATGTACCTTTATCACGTTCTTGTGGCTTCTCAAAAAAATCGGTGACATGCATTTCCTCATCAACGACCATAATCCCAAAACGGTCTGTTTCCTCAAGGGGCACGTTTCGGACAGCAATGGTCAAATCGGCATGCGTTTCATAATGAAAATTTAGCATGTCGCGATAGTCTTGAGCATAAATATGGTCTCCCGAAAGAATGAGAACCGTATCAGCTTCACTGTTTTTGATAAAATCAATATTTTGCATGACAGCATGAGCCGTTCCTTTATACCAATCTTCATGAAACTTGCTATGGTATGGTTGGCGAAGATGAACCCCACCTTTTTGTCGGTCTAAGTCCCATGGCTTACCAATTCCGATATGATTGTTAAGGGAATGAGGCATGTACTGTGTTAAAACAGCCACATTAAAAATACCTGAATTAACAGCATTGGACAGAGTAAAATCAATTATCCGAAATTTTCCTGCAAATGGCACAGCAGGTTTTGCTCTATTATCAGATAGGGCAGTTAAGCGTGTACCCGCCCCACCCGCCATTATAATTGCTATAACTCGCATAATTACTCCATGATATTGTTAAGATTTAGATTCCATCAATTGTAACATTAAGTGGTCTAATTGGACAAAATTTATGATAGACATTGGTAATTATTCACTCTCCCTTTTGTCAGTAGACCCCCCAGGTCTGTTCAATGCTAGTTGTAGGGGCGTACGGCTGTACTATTCTCAGGGCTGTTTAATGCTAAAACAAAAAACATGGCTTGGGATATTTTTCGATATGATTTTCAATCACATGGTCGCACATGGAGCGAAAAAGCTTGCTTTTTCATGTCAAAGCAAGCTTTGACCATCCAGTTTATTTTGTCAAAAAATAG
>NBMH01000100.1 GCA_002084875.1 Anaerolineaceae bacterium 4572_78
GGTAATTCTACTATAGTATCTTGCTCAGTTTCTACAATGACAGTTTGTTTTATAATATTTAACCCTTTGATTTTACTCATGCCTTCAGGAGTATGTACAATCGTTCCCACTGAGGGCATTATCATCTTCATCTCTGTATAAAACTTATCTTCGTAGGCAAGGCAACATAGAAAACGCCCGCATTGACCAGAAATCTCCTCATGGGCAAGCGGTAATTTTTGGTTTTTTGCCATGCGAATAGAAACAGAGTGGAATTCAGTTAGCCAACTAGAGCAACATAGAGGTCGTCCACATTTACCATAACCACTGACAGCTTTTGACTCATCTCGTGCACCGACTTGACGCATTTCAACACGCGTTCGCAATGAACGGACTAAAACCCGCACTAATTCCCTAAAATCAATTCGTTGTTCAGCACTAAATGAAAATAAAATACGAGAGCCATCATAAGCATATTCCGCTTTAAGCACTTTCATCGCTAAACCAAGTTCTTCTGCCCTTGTTTTACATTCCTCTAAGGCGGCTGGTTCTTGGCAATGATATTCTTGAAGACTCATGAGGTCTAATGGGTCAGCTCGACGTAGTACATCTTTAAGCATCCCTTTTATTTTACTATCGGGAACTACTTTTGCTTCTGAGGCTACCCAACCAAGTTCCTCACCATGTGTGGTATACACAATAACAGGCTCCCCAAATTTAAGTTCTACATCAGGGGGACGAAAATAATAAATTTTTGTAACTGGTTTAAATCGGATACCAATAACTTCAGGCATTGGTTTAATATTTTCCTTTGTTATAATTACAATATCTATACATAAAAGGTTTTTAAAAACCTTTCATGTCTAAGCATAAAAGTTACTATGATTTTAATAATGGAAGATTCAAAACTAATACTTCGATATTTAATCGAGCATTCACATTGTATTTTAAATTTTGTAAGGTGGTGTAAGTACGTGTTACAATAGTTAATATTTCTTTTGTGGGCAATGCATTTGCAAAACGTCTCAAATCGTTCAAGTAATCTATATTGATTACATTGTTGTCTACCCCACTTCGAATTAGCAACACATCTCGCCACCATGAAAGCCACAAATTCAATATCGTTACCGTTGGAAAATCTTTTTTAATACATTTATTTGCATAGTCTAAACGAAAATGATAATTATTGCAAGTTAATTCAATTAAATCAGAAAGGTATGTCTGACGTTCGGCACGTAAATCAGGATTGGTCAAGACCTGTACCGCCCAACCAGGTCGTCCTGCGGCTAATCGTCCAAGCAACATTGATTCATCCACAGAAACATTCCATTTTTTCTGCAACATGGTAGCAATAACTTGGTCTGTAACCTGTTTTAGAGAAATGACCTGACACCTTGAAACGATAGTTGGTAACAAGAGGGTACTGCTCCGAGCGGTAAGGATTAAAATTATGTATGATAGCGGCTCCTCAAGAGTTTTAAGCAAGGCATTTGCTGCTCCATCAGTGGCTCTTTCAAAATCGGCTAAGATAGCAATTTTATAAAGGCTTTCATGAGGACTGAAAGATAGAGTATGTTGCAATTCACGAATCTGCTCGATTTTCAGGGATTTCTCCGCATCATCCAAAATAGTTATATCAGGGTGATTGCCGCTAAGTAATTTACGACAAGGGATACATTTTCCACATGGCTTCATTTCAGAAGTACAAACTAATACATTTGCTATGGTATAAGCCAATGTTCTCTTGCCAAGTTGTGGAATCCCTGTAATGAGCAATGATTGTGGAAACATGCCTGTTGTTACTGCTCGTGATAACATTGTTGTCGCAGTGTCATGCCCACAAATTTGTTGTTCTAGTCGGGTTTGGTTCATGATTGGAAATCTCATTCTTCCCAAATTGGAAATCGGATAGTAAAGGTGGTTCCACTTCCTAATTTACTATCTACTTCAATTGTGCCATTATATCGTTCTATAACACCATAAGCAATAGATAACCCTAAACCATAATTATGTTTGGCACTTTTATAAAACGGGTCAAAAATGTGATATATTTCATTATTGGAAATACCCTCACCCGTATCAGTAATGATGACTTGAGCCTCATGTCCGATAGAACGTGTGATAACTCGTAATGTTCCCCCTGTAGACATTGAATCTAAGGAGTGTTGTAATATATAGTAAAATGCTTGAAAAAATTGGTTTTGGTCGCCCATTACAGATTTCAACTTAGGAGCATAGCCTCGAATAATCTCAATTTGGCGGTTGATTTTTTTGTCCTTAGAAAGTTGGTTCATTGCCTTATTAAGTACCTTGTCCAATTTAACAGGACGTTTGTCATGATGAGTTTCACCTGCAAAATCAAGTAGTGATTTAATTATTCGTTGGCATTTAGCTATTTCACATTCAATTTCATTGGTGTGTTTTAACAAATCTGCATCATTAGTGAATTGTTCAGAAACAGTCTTAGTTTTAGCATGAATAGTTTTAATAGGATTTATCAACTCATGAGCAACACCAGCCGCTAGGTGTCCAAGCGTAGCAAAGGGTGTTGTTATTTCTGATAGCGTTTGTGAACCAGATATCTGTTCAGATGTAATCTGTACATTTTTTTTCACTTCATCATGTTGAACATCATTTTGAGTGGGTTGTTGGTCAATCTGAGCATGGAGTCTGGCGTTTTCAATTGCAATGCTACTATAATGAGCAAGAGTTGCAAGTAATTCTATATCGCGTTTCTTAAAACCCTGTGTCGATTTTAAGTTACTGACCATCAATATACCTGTTACCTCATCCTTAAATTTTAAGGGAACGCAAATTAATGCTTTCACAAAATAGTCTGTCTTTACCTTAAATGAATCATCCTCATCATAACCACCAAGAATAATTGGCTCGCCTGTTCGGACAACTTGTGCCGAAATACCATCATGTGCTTTTATACGAAAACTTTGTGGTTTTACATCTTTAATACCCTTTGCTGCCCGCATGTATAAATCTCCATTTTCATCAGTCAACATGATTGAGCTTTGTTCAGCACCACTCAAATAGGTAGTGGCTTCAACAATACGCAAAAGCAATTCATCCAAATCTAACAGGGATGTAACAGAACGCCCAACGGCATATAAGGTACGCATTTCTTTAAGCTGATGCTCCAACGTTTTATTTACTTTCATTAGATTTTGCATCAAGCTTTTACGTTCTTGACGCAGACGTACCTCTGCTAGTGATTTGTCAATTGCCATGAGCATTTCATCAACACCATAAGGCTTAATGACATAATCTTTTGACCCTAAACGAAATGCCTTTACCGCTGTTTTTTCAGAACCATACGAGGTTGTCAAAATAGTAGGGACATTACTGCTTGCATTTTGCAAACTTTCTAATAATTCAAGTCCCCCCATTCTTGGCATCACCAAATCACTGATAATCAAATCAACTTTTTGTGATAAGGCAATATTCAACCCTTCCACGCCATCACTAGCGGTAAGTACTTTATATCCATTCGGTTTTAAGATGTACTCTTTTAAAAATTTAATGTTTTCTTCTGCATCGTCTACTACCAATACAGTTTCACCTGCCATGATGTTCTCCTCGTTGAAATTGACAATGACGAACGATAAATTTAATTTTCAGATTCTGAAGAATTATCATTTTCTTTTTCTTCTTCCTTTGCCTCTGACGGTGCAATTTTATATACTGCCGCCCATGGTTGATAACGACTGAAAAATTCATCACGATGAATAATCGTATTACTTTCTGATACGGTACGTGTGACAGTCACATCTATGCCATCTTTAGCCCATTCGATTTGTTTTTCGTCACCAGGTGATAAACTCGAATCCTCTTCATAGACCGGTGGTGGCGGTGGAACATGATTTTCTAAAATCGGTTCTGAAATCGAAATTGTACGGTTTGAGGGTTGACCATAGATGTTAAATGTTACAGTTCCAGCAATTAAATCAGTTTCCGTTTGAATTAAAATATATGTGTCTGTATCGTTCCGAAATTTGAAATCAATCCATGGAGAGTAAATAGTGGCATCCAGCCCAGGCACACTTTCTGTTTCGTACCAGCTTACACGGTAGCCATGTGCCCAGCGTTCAACTATCTCAAATCCACCGTATAAAGCCGCCCGAAAAGCTGTGGTACTTACTTGACATACCCCACCGCCAACACCAACAGCCGTACGGTCTCCTCTAATAATCAACGACTCCACAAATCCATTTTCGGCGGTCACTTCTCCCAAATATGTGTTAAACGAAAATAGTTCATCAGGAGGAATTACTACCCCATGAAATTTTTGTGCAGACACATTAATATTCTCCATGCGTTCCTGAGATGAACCACTGAAATAACTGGTGCTACTATTGATTAATGACTCAATTCCAAATGTTGTTGCATTTTCTCCTGAAACGGATGGAGATTCCACAATAACTGGTAGGGTAAGTTGGTGCTGATGTGGGGTGTGCAATAGGTCAGTGACCATGTTCATCGCAGCAGCCACATCAAGTGTATATCCATCTTGGCTTGGTGATAATGTTAATAATGATTTTGTATATTCATTAAATTCAAAGCGGGCATCAATAGACTCCTGATAAATATCAGCCGCAATTTGCTCAAAGTAATTATATAGAATCGATTGGTTAAGTCCAACTGCTACATGCACTATCCCATCTGTATCATTTTTCTGACCCACAACCAATATCTCTTTTAGAACAATCGGTGATAATGACCAAACCTTATCTTCAAAAGTTAGGATAAGCGGTTGGCTCAGCAAGGCACTTACTGCTTGATATGCAGTGTTTACTTCTGTAATGGTAGGTTGCTGATAATCAACAGACAAACGAACAGGATGATTATGTTGTGATAAAATCGCCTGGTAGATAGCCTTTCGGCTAGCTTCGATATTAACTTTTCGCCCTATCTGTGCTTGGATAGCATGCACATTCAAATTGGCATCTATCACAAGTTGAGCTTGGTGCATGGGGCGGTCTATTGCATGAGCAATATTTGCTAATATGCCATTGGAAGGACCTGTATCCAATCTAACCACAGGTAAAATATTAACAGGTTCATGATAAACTCGATATTGAGTCCACAAATCTTGCCACAGATTTCCACTCCGTCCCACAGAAAAAGCACTATTTATAGTTTGATTTATATCCACTATCGCTCCAAGTTCAGCCGCATAAAATGTCCATTCTCCTTCATTGGTGATTAATGTTATCGGTCGTTTTATCAACTCTGCCGCCTGCCGATTAACAATGTAACGTGTTTCATCGGGAGTCAATTTGCCTACATCAACACCACCTATCTGTACACCTGAATGAATACACCCTAAAAAATGAATTTGATAACTCAAAAGGCTAAAAATACCGATAACCAACGATATTCCCACGAGGATAATAGCAGTTAGGAAGATATTTGGCAAAAACAAACGAATAGGTTTGATTGAGAGCGTTTGTGATAGAAGACTCATCATGATTTAGTTTAGTTTAAAATTGCAGAAACAGATTGTGCGGTATTGAAACCGCCACTCTTAAATTATATTATATCAAATTTATTGAAAAAAAGGAAGTTTGCTAGTAAATTAGGCTTTTAGAAAAATTAATGGCAAATTTTTCGTTTGTATAGTTGACAAAAAAAGAAAAACATGTTAATATAAAAGTGTACAATTAAGTTCATTAATTTATTTTTACGTTGAAATATTTTTCGAGGAGGAAAATATGAATGTTAATAAGATGTTTACTTTGTTTCAAAAACTTCTTGTTTACTTATTTGCAATTGGAATTGTTTTTATTAGCAATTCCATTATTATTTATGGGCAGGATAATATCATCTATGCCCAGACTTCTGTTCTCGAAGTGGATGGTGATAATCCAGGCTGTAGTAACAATACTGGAACACCTTATTGTGATATTCAACCTGCAATCAATGACGCTGTACCAGGCACAACTATCCAAATCAAAGACGGCGAAATTTATGATGAAGTGCTGACAATCAATACTGACAACATCACTATTGAAAATGTAAGTGGACATGTTCCTGTCATTCAAAGTACTGGTGCAGTTGATTGTATTATCAATATCAATGCTGATAATGTCACCGTGCATGGATTGGATATATCAGTTGACCAGTCCGTAGGAACTGACAATGAAAAAGGAGTTTGTGTGAGTGGTTCTGATGCTTCCATTCAGTATAACAATATTCATCACATAACATATTTTACCACTCAAAGAGGTGGTACCTTAATTTTTGTAGATAGTAGTGCGGATAGGCTTCAAGTTTTAACTAATACCCTTCATTCAGCAAATGTTGCTATCGAATTTAACAAATTTTCATCCCCAGCAATTGACGGTGTTACTATTCGCAGTAACATGATTTCAGATGTTTACGGAGGTATTTATGGTAATCATAACAACATTAGCAATATAACCATCGCTAAAAATACTTTTTCTGGTTATGATGTTTCAGAAGCAGGAAATACACCAGGTGGATTTGCCATCGGGTTATTTGCTGGATTTAATGATACCACTGGTCAAATTATCAATTATGTCAATTCAGGTGAGATAGTCAACAATCTGATATATGGTTGGAAGGGGTTGCCTTATACCATTATGATTGGTGGTCGTAATGTGATTACGCCCTCACAAATGAACGTTATCAATAACACCATTTTAGATAATGACCAAGAAAATACAGATGAGCAGATACGTGGTGCTATTTTTATTCGTGGTTGTTATTATGCAGGTGTCATTAAAAATAATATTATTGCCAATAATGCTGATATTGGCATTTATGGTAACGAAGATGGTTTTGGTCAAGATTGTGATATGCCTCCTTATGGCTATTCGACTGGCTTTGAAATTAATTATAATGATGTTTATAATAATGCTGGAGGCAACTATGGAGGTATAATCATTGGTGATAATAATTTAAGCGTCGCCCCTGATTTTATTGATAGTTCAGTTAGGAATTATCATTTCAAGCCGACAAGTCCCTTGATTGATAAAGGGACAAATTTAGATGCCCCGCTAGATGATATTGAAAATACGGTACGTCCAATAGACGGCGACTTAGATACAATTGATGAAACCGATATTGGTGTTTACGAGTATGTTCCCTTGCAAGCCGACCTACAAGCTAGCAAAATGCAGGTCAACACAAAAGAAATCATTGCGGGTGAACAAATTACATATACGTTGACCATCACCAATGCGGGACCTGACCTCATTTATGATGTGATTGTAACCGATACATTTCAATACTCTCCAAACGTTATCACTAACACATTTCCAGTAATGGGTGGTTTGACAATAGCTAATGTTAAAAGTACTGATGGTACATGCCAAAGTGATACTATAACGATGGTTTGTCATTTTACTAATTTTACCAATACTGAAATGATTGCGGTCGTTTTGGATACATCTACTTTCTTTTCAGGTACAGTAACAAACAGCATGATAATTACGCCACTTGGTCATGTCATTGAAACAGCCCCGATTAATAACGAAGATGTCATCACATCTGTCGTTCGCTATCCGACGATGGATTTGCAAGTGAGCAGTTTTATAAGTAAAGTTTCCTCAAAAAATGTTGCTCATAAAAATGATATTCTTGCAGGCGATTTGATTACCTACACAGTGATTATCACCAATGCTGGTCCCGATGTCATTGAAAATGTAATATTGACCGACACATTTTTGACAGGACATGTATTATCAGTGACTTCACAGACAGAAGGGGCATGCAATGGAATGGGTACGGAGCCAATTGTGTGTCAATTCACAGATTTTACTAATACCGAAATTATCAACTTTGTTTTACAAGCATCGGTCGCTTTCTCTGGTACGTTGACTAACACCGTAGTTATCACAGCAGTAGGGTATCATGTCGCTTCGCCGATCTTCACGGCTACGCTTGCCGATAAGCCTACCATGCCTCCGTTAGTTGAGATTGCTCCTACAGATAACACTCATGTTTTGACAGCTGCTGTTCGCTATCCAATTGTGGACCTGCATGTCAGTAAAACACGGTTAGGTAGTGGCGATGTCATTGCTGGTGAAAACATTACTTATGTTATTACTGTTACTAATGTAGGATTAGATATTATTACATAGTATGTCATTTCGCTGATTTGACCAATACTGAAATTATCACTGTCATGTTAAATACATCGCTGTCATTTTCTGATACTTTAACAAATACAGTTGTTATTACACCTATTGGCTATGATGTTGTGTGGTATGATTTTGTCGCTTCGCCACATGATGTTAATTCCTCGAATCCGCCTAGATATCTCATTGAGCCTGACCATGACAATAATGAAGTGATATTCACAACAATTGTACGTTATCCAATCGTCGATTTACAAATTCATAAAGAACGATTAGGTGAAGGGATTGTTAAATCAGGTGAGCCAATTACATACACTATTACAATTACAAATGTCGGTACAGATATTGTAGATGTGGTTATCACAGATACATTTACTCCAAAAAAAATACGTTCAGTTAAATATCCGTCCGAATGTCAAGATAAAAATCCTGTGGTTTGTCAGATTGATAATTTTACGGGAACAAAAACATTGACGCTGACATTAATCACACAAAGTTATTCAGGCACATTAACCAATACAGCCTTTATCACTTGTACCAGTAACACTACGTGTGTTGATAAAATCAGGCATAACAATCGTAGTCAATCTGTCAACACTTCAGTCGTTTATGCTGGTTTCACTGATTTACAAATCAGTCAAGTGCTTGTGGGTAGAGGAACATTGAACATAGGTGAGCAAATTGCCTACACAATTTTGGTGACCAATGCGGACACAACCGAAACTAATGCGGTTATTACCAACACATTTACTCATGATGCTCTCAAATCAATTGTGACTACCTCGAGAGTTTGTCATGGTACTGAAGATATTAAATCGCTGGTATGTCATTTGACTGGTTTTACTGGTACTGAAAAAATCAATGTTGTTTTGACAGTCGGTAAGTTTATTGGTATATTAACTAGCAGTACAGTTATCACTCCAACTGGCTATGTTCTTGAAAGCGACCCAAATGACAATTATAGCCAAGTAGATATTACTGTTTTAGGTTCGATTTACTTGCCTCTTGTCGTAAAGGGTATGGGGGCAAAACCTGATATGGTAATAAAGAGTCTAATTGCCACATCTAACCAAGTTCAAATTATCATTAAAAATCAAGGTGAGGGGCCCGTCATTGCTGGAGATGAATTTTGGGTTGATTTCTATGTCGATCCCAATCCTCCCCCAACACGCGTAAACGATGTATGGTATGATGGGCGTTCTGAGCAAGGCATTGTCTGGTTGATTACTGCTCCATCCTTGCCGATTAATCCAGGTGATGTTGTTACCTTAACTTATTCAACAGATACAGATGCCGCTAATATCTACTATTCACCTGATTACAGTAATTTTACAGGTAACTTATCTGAAGGAACTAAAGTTTATGCACAAGTAGATTCGGCTAATATCTATGATGAATTTGGTGGGGTGTTAGAAAACCATGAATGTGAAAATGGCATATACAACAATGTTTATGGTCATGTACTTTCGACTAACACTGCGAATTTAAAATTTGAACAGATGGATTATTCAAATTGGATTACCACATCGGTCAATCCGCCGAGTCGTGCTAAATGGTTACATTAAAATCTAAAACTATAGCTTTTTGATTTAGGCAGGAGTCCACAATCTTTTGTGGATTCCTGTAGTAGTATGGACATCTTGTTCATGCTACGAAAAGGAGACAATGAAATGAAAAAAATAATAATTTCAGGAATTGTTTGCATGTTATTAATTATCAGCTTCGTCCTGATAACTCAAGCTAGTCCACCACGTCCGGGTGATAATGAGCCTGTTCGTCCTGGTGGAGAACCTCCGCATCCTGATATTAATTCTACTTCCATGCCGTCCGTGAGTCGTCCAACTACAGAACCATTTTATGGCATCATCGGCACAGTCACCAATGCTGAAACGGGCGAACTTGGCGTGGGATTTTATGTGCGAATCAATGATACCGTTGTCCGCACAGATTCGAAGGGAACATATTCGTTGACTGGTGCCGAAGTTCAAGCTGGTGTTTATACTATTACTTTGGATTTACCAGTTGAGCTTCAACTTGCTCATCCTCCTAAAATTGTTTCCGTCGGTGAATGGCAAACAGTGGTAGTTGATTTACAATATACGACTGATTGGCTACGCCTACGACTGCAATCTGCCAGAGACCGAGTCCAACATCTTTCGACAAAAGTGGAACAATTAAAACAAGAATTGGCAGCATCAGAACGTCAACTTTCCCAAGTTAAACATGAACTAACACGCTTAGAGGAGCAAGCAGGATTGACTACAGAACATGTTATTAGTAGCACTCATGAGACGACCATGTTTTGGGATACTCCTGCTCTTGCATTACCACCGCCATCTCCACCAACATCGTTATTCACTGCCGAAATGGCACATGGTGGATATTTTGGAATCCATGTTACCAATGCAACACAAGGCATGTGGGTAGCAGTGCAATGGCAAGATGGTTTAGGCAATTGGTACAATGTGGATGGTTGGCAAGGAGAATTACATAACAATCATCAACAGCTATGGTGGGTTGACAAATCGAACTTTGGCAAGGGACCATTCCGTTGGATAGTCTACGACAAACAAGGCGGAACAGAAATCGTAACAAGTTCGCTATTCTATTTACCACAAAACATGGGTGAAGTTGTCATGATTGAGGTGTTGCGGGGACGATGATAACCTAATCTCTTATTGTAATAATTCACCCTCCCCTCGTTGGTAGACCCCACCCCCGACCTCTCCCCTACAATAGGGATGTTTAATGCTAGTTGTAGGGGCGTATGGCCGTACGCCCTTACTATTGGGGCTGTTCAAAGCTTGCTTTGACATGAAAAAGCAAGTTGTTTCGCTCCATTGTGCAACCACGTGATTGAAAATCATATCGAAAAATATCCCAAGCCATGTTTTTTGTTTTAGCATTAAACAGCCCTATCATACCTATATATTAGTTTGCATCTGGCAAAGGCACAAAGCTCAAGATAGTTTGAGGGTACTTATCGGTCGCGATAAGAAAGCCTCTAGCATCCATACGAACCAATCCTTCCCAGTTACGAAGTTCATCTTCAAGTAATTCCAACTGGATAGGTGATGCGTCCATCAACGTAATGCCAGTTTTATCATATTGAAACTCAACCAGTCGCTCAACACCATCATTTTGAGCATGTGTAGTTCCTTCACCATAAACATCAGCCATAGGGTCAGTAACAGGTAATAAATCTTCATCCCCAGGATAAAAATAGTTGATTGCCCAAAAACGATTACTGCCATCCAAAACGGTGGCATCGGTGATTCGGTATTCCACATTGGGAAAAGGAATTGTTTCAACAAAGGCAAGTGATTTATCAAACACATGGGACACCGCAGAACTATTGATATCTACTCCATTAGCTTCATAAATCGTAACAAGTGTTTCACCAGCCGCAATCAGAGATTCTTCCGACATGTTGCCAACCCCAGTTTGAGGCTGAATTTCTGTCATATTCTCTGTATCTATGGTCAGAGCAGAGAGGTCAGGCTCTATAAAACCTGTTACCAAATACCCAAGCATACCCGCCTCAGTTTCACTTTCAACAGTCAGGAAAGTTTTATTATCTTCAACAAAGACAATAGCCTCATATCCTTGAAACCCTGTAATTGTTTCTTGCAAATCGGGGGCTATAAATGGAATCTGAATAGGCTCCAAAGGCTCATTACTTGCACCATCCAAGAAAGCGATGATGTCAGTTTTAGGGATGGCAAAGATAAACCCATCTCCTTCTTCAACAAAAAAGTTTGGATACTGTGGCAGTATGATAAGATAATCACCATACCATGCCATGCCAGATATTTCTGCATTGCGGTCTGCCACAGGTCCTACCAATGGAATATCTGTTACCTGCGTTTCAGGAACAGCCTTAACTACTTCTACAATCTCAACAACTTGTTCAGTCTCAACAACTTGTTCAGTCGTGGCAAGAATCCACAACTTTTGTCCAACCTCAATCAGGTTAGGATTATCAATCACGGCAAAACTTGAATCTTCTGCCGCTTTGGCATTAGTGGATTCCACGATGGCATGATAAGCTAACATATCGCCATAGTATTTCTCTGCCAGCTTACTGAGCCAGTCACCTGCCTGCACAACATATACTTCGCCGCCAGAATCCTGAGCTGGTGGCACAGCTTTCACAATTCCTACGGTGAAGCTCATGACCAAAAGTGTAACTAAAAAAATAATCTTTTTCACTAATCTATCCTCCTTAAAATATATAACAAAAATCACTTATCTAGTGACTTATTAATAACACTAAACATCGGCGGGATGGGTTGACCAGCTAATTTGAATTAAAACCAGATTCTGCCATCCCAAATAAATTTACTCTGCCTCTAATTATTTTAACCTTACTAGCTTCATCAAACAGCCAGTTTAAGGTATCAAATAATTTCTGTAGATTGCCAGGTTCATCCTTATCATCCAAAACTGCTATCTTATTCAACTGTTTTATAAACAAGGCATTTTCCCTGTCAAACTTACCGAATTGCCAATCTTCACCAGTTGTAACGACTGCATAGCACATTGTCGCACCTTGTGTTGATGCTGCATACATTGCAGCCAGTGCTTGTGCCCAACCTTGATCCCAATCCGCCTTTTTAGCCTCTACCACACAGAGGGGAGGTATACCAAACTCACCACGTATTTCTGTTGTAGGTGCTATCAGAAAGTCTGGAGTACCAGAAAGGTCGTTATCAGAATCGACATTGTAGCTCACATGCGACCAAACACGAAAATTTGGATAACACTTATCAAGAACTCTTAATATAGGTTTGATAATATCTTCACATGTAGCCGCTTCTGATAGAAAACTTAAAGGGTCTTTGAAATTTTCTTCTATTTCCTCAAATTTGTAATCAGGTATATTTGTGAGAGGTAAAGTTTTTACAAAAGGTTCACTATCTGTTTTAAGGTTAAACCTTTTTGCTACCTCAATTTCTGTTTTAAAATGACTAAATCCCATGATATAGCTTCCTCAATGTAACAGGCATTTGGGCAATTACAATATAGTTATGAAAAAAGTCCGTAAAAACCCAATCCCTTTAGGAGTTGGGTAGTTGACCATTATATTCTGAAATCTTAAAAAACGCAAATTACATTTATCGAAAGCTAGGTAAGAAAACCCGCAGATGCCATCAGGCTCGGTGGGTAGTTGACCCTTAGATTCTTAATTCGTAGATTCTGGTTTCCCTTAGTTTGAATAGTGTGT
>NBMH01000248.1 GCA_002084875.1 Anaerolineaceae bacterium 4572_78
TTGGCTTTAGCGGCACTTAGTTTTTCAGATTACCTCAAAATCCGACGCGGAGAATTATCTGATATTTCATTGCAATTGCCTAAATTTTTGAAGAAACGCATCCACAAAACAATTCGTACTCATAGCCGAATGAATGGCTATATTTGGGCGGCATTTGTGGCAGGGGTATTGGTCAGCGTGTTTGAATTGGCATGCACGGGACAGGTTTATCTTCCCACCATTATATTTGTCATAGGTATTGCTGACATGCGTTTAACTGCATTTGCTTACCTCGTTTTGTATAATCTCATGTTTGTTACACCTCTGATTATCGTTTTTGGCGTGACATATCTAGGTACTAGTAGCAAGCAATTGACAACGGTATTTCAGCAACATGCGGGAGCAGTTAAAATCCTCACGACTGTTCTGTTTGGTGTGTTGGGAATATGGTTGGGTTACATGGTATTAACTATATAGTTTACGGGTTATTTCCCTGAATAAATAGTGAAACTCCTCCATTGTGCGACCACGTGACCGAAAATCATGTCGAAAAATATCCCAAGCCATGTTTTTGTTTTAGCATTAAACAGCCTTAACTTCCAATGCTAGTGCAGTTGTTAAATTTGATAATCTCCCAAGATGTTGAGAGTGTGTCGGCATGTTTTTCAACGGCATTTTCTCGCTCAAATCTGATTGCTCAAACTAAGGTGTTACCAATGATGCGGAAGCCGCAGAGTAGAATGACACTATAGATCGGCTACCCGTGAACAATCAGACTAGAGTAGACCTGCATGCAGGTCTACTCTCATTATATTCGTTTTTTTTATTTAGGCAAATTTGAATATTGTGATTAAAAAATACTTCTATGATGTAATTATTCATTCCCTCTAGTAGTAACCCACAGCCCCTTCCCCTGCAAGAGAATGTGGTAATATCCCCATTGTTAGGTGGTGGCGAATGGTTACAATGATTTTGTCGTGAACTCTGCTCTGCATATCAGCCGTATTTACAAACGAGAGGCAACCTCTTGTCTAAGACGGTTTAAATCATATCCCCTTGGGTCTGTTTTTCGCCTAGGAGCTATGTCGTAGTGTCCTAGTATAAAATTCGTATTGATATTATATTTTTCACACAAATAAGCACATAAGGCAACATTAGCTTGATGCTGTGGTTCGGGATATGGGTCAGCACCATTATTTAGGTTGACCAATTCAATGCCAACTGCCCAAGAGTTTAGGTCGTTACGCCCTTGCCAGCTCGATTTTCCAGCATGCCAGGCTCGCTTTTTTTCTAGGACATGCTGAACAATTGTGCCATCTTTGCCGATTGTGTAATGAGATGACACGTAAGCGGTTGGTTTTCTAAACCATGCAATTACTCCATTTAAACTGCTATTAGCCGTAGCATGGATAATAATCGCACTGATTTCATTACTCGGGCGGTTGTTAAAATTAGGGGACGATTCAAATACGACATAGGGTTTAGGATTTTGTCCTTGTCCCGATGGAGGAGGTGGAGGTGATGATGGAACAGGTCGTAGAGGAATAGTAGGCTGAACGGGAGTTGCACCGTTTCCTGTGGGAATGATTAATGATTGTCCGATCCAAAGTTGTCGAGGGTCACTAATATTATTCGCTTCCAAAATGCGGTGATATAAACTGACCTTGCCATATATTTGTAGAGCGATGCTAGCCAATGTGTCCCCTGACTGTACAATATAAGTACGCTGAGCCGTAGGTGTAGGTACAACAACAGGTGCAGGGAACGACTGAGCATAGTCAGTAACCAGTTCAGAAATGACCCCATTGAGTGTTTTCCTTTCACCATTTGCTTTTTGGATTGCTTTTTGATAAATGACATCATTAATCTCAAAGCCAAGTGTTTTAAAAGACATATTATACTCCTTATAATATATGAATGATTCTGCCACAACTTTCACAAAAATGAAATGAATCATCATTAAGTGCTAATTGAACTAAGCGATTTGGTAACATAACTCCGCATGCTAAACACAAACCATTTTCGACAACTGCTATGGCAGTTCCACCTTTTTTACTGCGTAGTTTTTCATACACTACCAATTCATCTTCAGCGATAAACAGTTCAAGCGATTCACGGTCATCACGAAACACATCTATTTTTTGATTATGTTCATCCTGCTCCCTTAATAAATCAGCTTGTTCTGTTTGCCAACCTGCATCTATTTTAGTTAAGGTTTCTTGGCAGGTTTGATACTCTGCTTCACTTTCTTCTACAGCAATCATTGCTTCTAACAAATCGTCTTCTCGTTTATCAAGCCATCGTTTGCTAGAATCAATTTTTTGTTGAACTGAAACAGCTTCTTTTGGAGGGAGTTTTCCTCCATAAAGCCGTTTTTCACTACGCTCAATTTTCTGTCGCAAGGATTTCACTTCCAAATCCAGTTGTGTCATTAAGGTTTTGGCATGCTTATAAACTTTTTCTGCTTCTTGAAATGCCGTTCGTGCTGAAATTAAGGATTCACTCTCAACTAAGCCCACCGAAATTTTACGCAAGAACTTCCGAGCAGTGTGAATATTGCTATCAATTTGTTGAAGTTGGTATAATTGTTGAATATCAGGCATTGTTTGAATTGACTTTTAACTATTAAATAACAAAGTTAAATTTACAGAAACCATATTGACTTTAGGATTTGTTTTGCAATCTCTTCTGCCACAATTTCTCGTCCTTCTTCCGATAGATGTTCAGCCACTCGAAAAAACGTTGATTCCAAACGAAATGTTAAATCTAACGTTTCGACACCTTGTTCAATCAAAGCTGTTTTAATTACATCTGTATTTTCAATGAGTCGTTGATTGAATTCATTTCCTAAAAGTTGCTCACCTGCTTGATAATTGATAGGGGTAATGTAGAACAGTAAATCAATGTCGTTTTCTTTGAGGATTTTTGCAATTTCTATCATAGACTGTACTTTCCGATGATTTTTATCAAGTGAGTACATGTAGTACCTAATAAAGTTGTTTCTTTCATATTCTTCAGGAGACCAATCTGGAGGCATATTCTCAAAATCATAGTTCGTTCCAATTTGAGTCTTCCCGCTAAAAACTGGTGTATTCAAAAATATGTCTTTCGTAATCTTTGGTTTGAACCCATCGAAAATAGAAATGGGCTTGGAGACCATACGAAATGGCAAGCTATGGTAATTACCAATAATACGTTTTTCTGTTTCAAATTGCCAGCCAGGTTTCATATCCCAACTGACTGAAAAAGAACGAAGATTAATTGGGATAATGATAAGTTTGGGATGATAATCTGATTGTACAATATATTGGCAAAAGGACAAATATATATCCATGTGATAAGCAGAATGATATAATGCTCCAATTGTATCAGTAGGTAATTTATTTTGGAGCAAAACAGGTATTGGTGTGGGACTAGGTGGAAGAAATAGGGTGCTATCTCCAAAATAAATCATGTCAACTTGATGAGATAAGTAATTATTAAGTTGTGTAATTTCTTTGGGAGCATTGATGATATCCTCCCAATAGTTCCATGTAACTACTGTAAATATAGTTTGTGTCATCAGCAGTAGCATGCTAAAATATAAAAATTTGAATAGAAATGATTTCATAAGTTATTAAAATTGAAAGTAAATAAAAGGTATTTCTTCAGAAATTCCGAAATTCATAATCGCCAATGCTAATAGTAAATAAGATGCCCAGCGTACTGTTCTTGGTTGGCTGTAGAACATCGGTTTGAGTAAATTACAATTTTGCAGGAAGTGAATCCCTTGCAAAAAGGCAAGCAAGCCAAGTGATAATGCCATCTCAAATCGTGGATTTGCCACATGCAAAACCCATGGTACATTTATACCTGCAAAACCGTTGATGTAAAACATGTTTTGAATAAGTATAAACGCCTCGCCAATTGAAGCTGCCCGAAAAAACATCCAAGCAAAAACAATCAGTAGAAATGTGGTCAATGTTCTTAAAAGAGTCTGTCCTGACGAAAATCGCTCAAGGTATCGCAAGTCTGAAATTTTTGCTCGAATATTTTTCATCCAAATTTCAATTAATAGATAACTGCCATGCAATGCTCCCCATATTATAAATGTCCAATTTGCTCCATGCCATAGGCCACTCACAACAAAAACAATCATCAAATTTAAGTACCATCGCCATTTTGGCACCCGATTGCCGCCTAATGGAATGTATAGATAATCTCGAAACCAGGTTGACAGAGAAATGTGCCATCGTTGCCAAAATTCGGCAACCGATTGAGAAAAATAAGGTTGGCGGAAATTTGTCATGATGTTATATCCCATAATTCTTGCCGAACCAATGGCAATATCGGAATATCCTGAAAAGTCACAGTAAATTTGAAAGGCAAAGAAAAATGTGGCGATAATGATGGGTAGCCCATGATATTCGCTAGGATTGTTATAAACTTCATTCACATAAATCGCCAATCGGTCAGCAATGACCACCTTTTTGAACATGCCCCATAACATCAATCGCAAGCCACTAACAACCCGATTTCCAGAAAAATTAAACTTATGGTAAAATTGAGGTAGTAGATTTTTTGCCCTTTCGATGGGACCTGCTACTAATTGAGGAAAGAAAGCCACATATAAGGCAAATATTCCTAAATGTTTTTCAGGTTTCAATTTGCCACGATAGACATCTATGGTGTATGCTAGTGTCTGAAAAGTATAAAAAGAAATGCCCACGGGGAGTAATACTTCAAAGGCAGGCACATTGTAAAAAACAACAACTATTGGGAAAAAAATCAGGAAATCAATTGAATTAAATAACATAATTCTACTTTAACATGTATCATAAATATCTTGCTTGTGCACAGACAGACAAGATGTCTATCCTACATGGATTATACTACAATGGCTTACATAAAACCAAAAAACCATGCATCAGAATTAACATTAATCCTTTTCTTCACACGCGGCGTTTCCCTAAAGTCATGGGATAAATCAGGGGCAGACATTTTCAAAACTAATCAAATTGAAGGTTCTGAAATAGCATTAATGGCTCGGCGATTATTCCGAAAGAAAATGATTGCTCGCTGTGGGTTCATGTGGTCACTTTATCAATCGTTATATCTCGATAAGCATGGAGCAAATCAACATGAACTTCGTCAGGCGAAGCAGGCAGTACAGCAAGAGAAAAAGGCATTTACCCATGCCGACCATGCGGTTTCTGTTATTCCTAATTACGTTTTAACAGATGTGCTTAAACCTCAAACAAAACAAAAACCATTTCAAAAACGGTTGGTTTTCGTGGGGCGATTTCAGCCGCAGAAAAATCTATTTGCCTTGTTTGATGCTATCAAAGGATTAGATGTTGAATTAATAATGATTGGGGATGGGTACTTGCGTCCTCAATTAGAAAAAAAAGCAAAAGATGATAAACTAAATGTGCAGTTCTTAGGCAAACAATCCCATGAACACTTACCAAATTTGCTAAATGAAGCCGATGTGTTTATAATGCCTTCTCATTGGGAAGGTCATCCCAAAGCATTGCTTGAGGCGATGTCTTGTGGCTTGTCATGCATTGCTACTAATGTTGCTGGAAATCGGGGCGTAATCACACATGGCAAAAATGGTATTTTGTGTGGCACATCAGCGGCGGAGATTCGTTCTGCCATACAAATTGTCATGACAGACAATGTGTTACGTTCACGTTTGGGGAAAAATGCTAGAGATTATGTCATAAATCACTGCTCACTTGAAAAGGTGATTGAATTGGAGTTAGAATTACTAACCGACATGGTCACGAAAAAGAGTCAAAGTTTGGAGGCATGACGTTAGCACTCCATGAGAATATTAAATGAACAAATATATGAAACAATTTCTAAAACTCATACTACCTGCTGCTTGGGTTAAGAGTCTTCGTTATACTATCAAACATAATCATACTAGGCGGTATGTCAAACAAATTTTAGCGGAGAGAAAATCCATTTATGTAGATATTGGTGCTGGTAATAAAAAAGGACGAAATGGCTGGCTTACATTGGACTTAAAACAAAATTGTGATTTATACTGGGACTTGAATAATGGACTGCCCTTTCCTGATGAAACTGTGCATAAAGTATACTCATCTCATCTTTTTGAGCATTTTACATTTAGAGAGGGACAGCAATTATTGGATGAATGTCTGCGGGT
>NBMH01000101.1 GCA_002084875.1 Anaerolineaceae bacterium 4572_78
ATCGTTTTTGTGGTTTTGCGAAATGCAAAAAATGCAAGGAGACAATCCAAATACCATGTACGGCAATAATGATAAAAGCAAAATACATGGTGTATATATTTAAGGTTGTAGCGATGACATATCCAATCCAATAACGGTATTTTTCTGTTTTGATTGCTTGGGCTAACATGAGTGTACTCAAAGCGGAAAGCATCATGAAAAGGGCATGCATACGGGCTTCCTGACCATATTTAATCATGATGGGAGCAACCGATAACAATGCCCCAGCAATTAAGCCAATACGTTTGTTTTGCAAAGTTGCTGTCAAACGATAAACAATTGCTACCTGTTTTTTTGCTTGGTAATTCCTTTATCAGACCACCGACAAGCAAATAGTAAAAAGGAGGATGAATATCAGAAGCAGTAAATTCAATCGTTTCAAGAGGAGACTTACTAGCAAAAATAGCCGTAAATATTTCATCTCCCCACAAGCTATCATCTGCCAAGCCATGCAAGTGGAGAAAGGTCGATAGTAGAAAAATAATAATGATAGGTAAACGATGGACAATTGATGTATGTTGCACAGTTCTCCCGAAAATAATACATGGTAAATAAGATGTATTTTAACAGAAAAAGCCTTTTGTGGCAAAACAAAAAAGGAACCGCAAAGCTAGCTTTGTGATTCCTTTTTAATCAAGCACAAGAAATTATGTTTAAGTATTTACCGAAGGCTTAACCCGTTCAATAATCTCTAAAGTTAAAGCACCTGTACCACACAAACCAATTAGGAAAATAATGATGCTGCCAATAATTGGTATGAGTGTAACCAGCCAAATAAGTGCTAAACCAACAGCAGTACACATTATGGTGTTATCTGCTTTTGTGGGCATGAAAAGATTGAGTATCATACTACCTAATAAATAGCCAACAATAGCTACTGCCATGTAAACAAATAAGGATAGGTAGCCTATTATCAATGCCCCGAAAAACAACGCTGAAGCACCAATCAGAAAGCTAATTAGTATCAAAACAATAATCTCCGCCGGGAATAAGACTAAGCCCAATGCTCCAATTCCACAACTGACCAAAATATTGTTTTTTAACATATTACTAGCGTTTGTAATTAAGGTCGGCATCAGCCAGACAAGAAGCAAGCCAATGAGCATTAAACGAAGTAGGCGTTTAATTTGTCTCCATATCATGCTAAAGGGACTAGAATTGTCTTCTGTCCCTTCAAGTATTTCTTGTTCAAATCTAACATTACCTGCTATGGCTGAAGTGTCAAAATCAACTTCTCTTTCCGTTCGATAGGTTAAATCTCCACCAATTTTAGCTCCTTCATCAATCGTCAAACCTGGTGAGACATCGGCGACTGGAGGGGCTTGAGGCATGAATTGCATTGGTTGTGGGGCTGTGGCACCGACACCGTCTGAATCTTGGGCAATGCTGACATCAACATCGCCATCAATGTTCCCCGATATTTTCAAACCTACCATGCCACCTTGAATGTTGCCAGCTACGTTACCAGCTATCAATGTTTGGTATGCTCCTACTAGGATACTACCATCAACTTGGCTGTCGGAGCCAGTTTCTAAACTAAATGCACCAATATTCAAATCGTCGCCGACTCGTCCATTGATTTTTATAAGGTTGGCACCTGCTCGAATGTCGTCCTCTACGGTGCCGTTTATAATAATTGATTGGGCACCTGCTAATATATCACCTTCGACGGTACCATTGACGATAACTTCTTGTCCTACAACAATCAAATCACCTTTGATGATACCATCAATGATAATTTTTTGTCCTGCAACAACCAAATCATCTTCTACTACTTCGCCGTTTTTGACATGGACATTATCCCCACTACGTATATCATCTGCTAATATGGTGGGAATGCTAAAAAGTAACATTAGTACAGCTAATATAAAAAAAAAGTAAATCTTTTTTGATAAAACTAATTGTTTCATTTGAATACTCCTTTCGAAAAAAATAAATGGTTGTTTGTTGGAGATGGAAGCGACAAACCCTGGAGCGTCAAACCGAGATTTGACATGACAAAGCAAGCATTGTCGCTCCTAAATCTTAAATTTTGTCGAATCGTAATTCGGTATTGCCTGCTTTGATAACTTCATTGCCATGAAGAGGTATCTCAGCAACCAGTTGACCGTTTACTCGTGTTTGCTGGATAAAATTCATGTCAACTAGCATGATTTGATTACCCTGCATCTCAATTTTGAAATGTGGTGAATTTACTTGTTGGTCATTCAAAATGACATCATTATTACCTGCTTGTCCAACTGTCATAACAGGTTTATTCAGGCTAAACGTGTCCCCAAGTTGAGGTCCATCAACGACAGTTAATTGTCCCCATGCACCTGATGTGGTTTGTTGTCCCCACAAGCCTGAACCTGTACTTGGTTGTGGTGTTGTTGGTGGCGGCGTTGAGGGAAACGATGGAGTGGATGGTGGTGTCGAAGAGAATGAACCAAATAAACCTGACTCTGGTGTGGTAGGTTGTGCAGGAGGAGGTGAAGTGGATGGTGTTGCTGGAGCGGGTGGTGGCGTTGGAAATGAACCAAATAAACCTGACCCTGTGGCAGGTTCAGCATGTTGTTGAGATGGTTGGGGTACGTCATGAAATGGTTGAGGTACATTGAATGTAGGTTGTCCAGCAGGAAGCATGTGCGAGGTACTAACCTTTACATCTTCTGCTGCCTGCGTAATGACGGCACGCCCTACGCTTTGTATACCTGTGTGTTCAAAGTAATTGGTATATTTATCAACAAACATAGCCACATAATCAATCTTATCATCGGTAAACTCAATAAAACTCTTAAGACTGCTCAAAATTCGTTCAGGAGTTATACCGCGACTAAGCATGGTGTCATTCATCCATACTTGAACAGAGTTAAACCCATCACGTATGAACTGAAGCCGACCAGCCGCATCTTCACCTGGTACTACGGCAGCTAGTTGGGTATATGCTGGGTTTTGCTCAATTTCTTTGGGGGTCGTTTTAGTTAAATAACTAAGCGTTTTATCGGCAAAATTAGGTCCCAATGGCAACACTGCATCCACAGCCACAAAAGCAGCCATGCGCATTAATGCCTCGTTTTTATACTGCTCTTTTAATGCCGTTGAAAATTTTGATAGCCCATCACGATTACGTGGAATACCGTACAATTGGGCAAATGCGGCAAATTCGATAAAAAGTTTAACCACCATATCCGCCGTTTGAATCGTATCAGGCTTGGGGGTCAAACGATTGAGAATGGACAAAAAACTGACTTTCTCTCCAATCTTATGAGCTAAGGAAGCAATAGCAAATTTGCTGTCGAGTGAATCTGCCGTTTGATATAGCCATATAGCTTTGCTGTAGCCTTGCTTGGGGTCTCCATACAATTCCTTAGTACGGTCACCAATTCTTTGTATCATAGCTTTGTCACTTTCACCCGTGACAAGTTTAATATAATTTTCAAAACCTGTGGTATTGCTCCATTGCCCTGGTACCACAAAATTCAATGCCTGAAGCATGTATATTGTTAAGTTACGGTCAGGAAGTCCATCAAGTAATTCATCTATAGATTTTTTGTTTTTTGCCATATTATTCTCCTTTTGAACGTTTGCTAATTTTACGTTTGTATGTTAAAAAAGTTGCAATGTCATCAACACTAGATGGTACACCTAAGCAGTAAAAAAGACAAATTCTATACTACATTTTGGGTAATAATATTGCATGACTTGCTTTGACAGTCAAGACAAGAAAGGTTTCGAAAACCTTTCTTGTCTGACCATTGTCCCATGCCCTCGTTGAACATGGCGACCACAAAGGTACGCCCCTACAAATAATTTACTCATTACTTTTGCTCACCTACTTATATCAGCAATTACTATTTTGGCATGACTAACAAAATAGCAAACTTAAAAGGACTAATTCAAAAAATTGGAATGCTTTAGAGGCGTGTACTAATAATCATCATCAAAACAAGAAAAATGCCGAGTCCGACTTCGGCTAATGTAGGTAGTAGAGGTTTATGGTTATAAGCCCCTACTGTCAAAACTGCCACAAAAATTAAACCCACGACATGCATTCCGATGGCAAGTAATTTATTATGTGGTTTGTTTTTATCAAGCCGAATACGGGCTCGAATGTAAAGTACAGAAGGAATTGCTCTGGCAAACAATGCCCCTGTCAAAGCAAAAGAGACATTATATGCCCATCCTCCTGCTAAAGCGATACTTGCTGCTGCTAATGAAAATGCCGTAGGTCCAGCAAATTCAGCCTGCCAAGTGCGGCTTTTGTTTTTCACATCGTAGGCTATAAAAATCATTGAAAAGGGAACAGCGATAAGCAATGGATATAGTGATTCCCAACCTGCAAGCCATACACCGCTTATCAATCCTAGCACAGCAATGAGACCATACCCCATCACAAATCGCTTCGCTATGACTGTTCGCATAGCCCCTCTCCTTTTGAGGGGAGGGGGTGGGGTGGTGTGATTTTGCCAATCGGTCAGGATAATTTTAAGTGGGCGGCGAAGTAAGAAAAGAGCAAATACTCCTATAGCTAAGCATAAACCTGCCCATGATGGTGCAACACCTAGCCCTAAGCAAATTGGTTCTAATACAAATCCCCAACTGCCATGTTCCGCAGGTAAAGCGATTGTTCTTAAACGCACTTTGCTTTTTGGTTTTGAGACAATTTTACTACTCAATTTGTTACTTGCAAAAGATAAATCTTTTGTACTCCTGCTATGATTCTTAATTTATGTAAACAGTACGTACAGGGAACGGAATATTAATTCCTTCTTTGTTAAAGGTGGTATGAATATCCCTGACCGTAGCATCAATTGCTTGCAGATAGCTACTTTCTTTGACATCAGAAGTCCAGACGTATAACATACCGTTGATTGAGTTATCGCCGAACTCTTTGAAAATGACCATCGGGGCAGGTTCAGGTATCATGCCAGGCGTACGCATGGCAACTTCTTGAAGTATTCTATCAGCCTTGTCTAAATCGGTATTGTAATCAACCCCGATAGCAATGCGTAATCTGCGTTTGGGTGTATTAGAAAAATTTGTGATGATATTATTATACACCTGACAGTTAGGGATAATGACCAGCACACCATCAAAGGTACGAATGGTAGTCGCCTGAATTTGAATATCGGTTATTATACCAATTTCATCATCTACCTTAACCACATCGCCAACTTTGAATGGTTGTTGTATCAGAAGCATAATTCCCGATACAAAATTTTGGCTAATATTTTGCATGGCAAGACCAAAAGCCACACTCAGTCCACCAATGCCAGCCGCTAATGTCATGACATCAAAATTGACTTGTGCTAAAGCTAACAAAATGCCAACTACGAAAATAGCCCAACGAGTAAAACGAGACAATACAAAAGCTACACTTGAGTCAATCTTTGCTTTCTCACTTTTTTGATAGATAGTATCAGATACCCAATTACCAGAATACCATGCCACAAAAAGTATTACAATGGCACTGATAATCTGCATGATTAATCGAACACCATCAGCAAGTATACCTTCAAAAAGTATAGATGGTTCCATATATTAAAATTCCTTGTAAATAATTTTGGAATGTCAAACCTAAAAGTTGACATTCCAATTAGATAATGTTTTTTATATTTGGGGTTCAATCCCCAATGCTCGCAATTGTTTTCTAAGCATTTCTAATTCTGATTTAGCTTGGTCGGCACGAGATTCGGCTTGGTCAGCACGTTCTCTTTCCTCATTTCGTTCCTCCTTCATTTCTCTTCTAGTGTTTGATGGTGACATAATCTCAAACACTACTTGAGGTGGGATGTTATCTTCTAACCATTGCTTGTAAGAACCACGCTTGCCTTTGGGACGACCAAAAACTACCATCGTATCGGGGGCTCTTCGTTGTTTGTTGTTTCCTCTGACTGTATACCAGAGCAAATCTTCCGCTACAAACACATCGGGGTCATCAGCATATTGGGACTTAAGATTTTCGGTGACTAGAACTATCTTCTTGTACTGTTCAGTGTTATCTGATATAGGTTTACCATCACTTTCGGAATAAATAGTTGTATCAACATCTAAATCAAAACCAAAGTCAAGAATGATATCGCCGTTCAAACTAGCACGATTATCAATATCATAGATTTCGTTAAGATTCTTTGTTGGTATTAAAGTTTTTACAGTCATTTTTACGCATCCTTTTTTGTAATGACTCATGCACTAAATCATGAGCAAATTTTAACTGCCCTTGTGAATCCAAAACATTATCTGAATATTTATATACTACAATGATTGACTAATAAGTCCTTCAATATGGTCATCCATTTTATTATAAACAGCGACATCATAATTGTCTTGACGTGAAAAATAGTTCAATGTAAATTGAAATTCCCAATCTTTATCCAACGAAGCACGCATGCTTTCGAGAATATCAGCGGCATCGTATTTGTCTTGAAATCTGCACAAGTAGGATTGCAGGATACCATCTTCGGCAAAGAAATGTTCTGCCAATTGCTGACGGGTAGTAATATCTGCTTCCTTTATGATTTGTTCATCTTCATCAAACGAATAATATCTCAACTGTAATTCTGTAAACATTGCCTCAATGGTAATGGCTTCAGGGTAACGCACTTCATCAGTTAAATTTGTTTCATATATTTCTAAGGCAGTTTTATACAAGGCGATAAATCGTTCTGGTTCTTCCCATCGCATGCGGATATTGAGCAAACGGCGAACAATCTCATCTTGTAAGAAACCTTGTTTACGATTAATCAAATATGTTTGGGTCAAGTGATTTGAAAGCGTTACCACATCTCCTGTGTCCCAATCA
Source organism: Anaerolineaceae bacterium 4572_78 (assembly GCA_002084875.1). Lineage (GTDB taxonomy): Bacteria > Chloroflexota > Anaerolineae > 4572-78 > 4572-78 > 4572-78. The sequence goes on from NBMH01000101.1 coordinate 6,824, forward strand.
ATGATACCCTTATCAATCATTTGCCGTAATAAGCGATGGTTAAATCGTCTAAAGAAGCTCAATACCTCAAAAATTTGTCGCAGTTCGGTGGGGATGATTGCTTGTGCTGAACGGGCAGATTCTAAGACAGCTTTTTTATGTAAGCCATAGTGTTCACGAAAATAATCATTAGGTGGCCATGTATATTTCATATTTTTTAAGATATGAGCCATACAGCCAGGATGTCCTCCTGTCATGTGCATAAGATGAGCCGCTCGTGTTTCTGTATAATGGTGCTTATTCGTATCAGCTCGATTTGCCATTGTTTCCATGATTATGTTGAACTCAAAAGGAGTGAGAGCAATTACTGCGGGTTTAATTTTACCACGCAATTTTCGCCCTACATACCGCCCAGCAAAATGGACTCGAAAACTAAAAGCAGGGTCTCTAAGAGTTACCTGCATAGCTGGAATAAAATCATCCGTCAACAAAGTCGCTTCTTCATCTGACAATCGTTCTACATTATCAATTAAAAGTACGATTGACTCATGGTCTTGACGTTCATTCCATTTCCTTTCAACAACATCTAATTGCTGTTTGACTTTGATAAGTTGCTTGGCAAGTGCCTCTCCCATAGCATACACATCATGAAGTGAAGTAACACCTGCTCCACCAATTATATCTTGTAAAGCCGTTGCTAAACCGATACATGTGGCAGGTTCATTTGGAATTTCCACGTAAAGGCATAACGCCCCTTTTCGGATGTACGCAATCTCTATTTCTCGTAGCAGAGCCGTTTTTCCATAGCCTGTTGGAGCATCAAGAACGCTGTACGCCCCGCCGCCTAAAATCCTATCCCGTTCTTTTATACGATTGACAAAATCAGCATCGTATAATGTTGGCAGGGTTAGTTCTTTAATCGGTAAATCATCATAATTTCTTTGCAACCAATGGATGAAAGTATAAATTTGTTTTCGGTTTTTCAGATGAGTCACCAGATTTTCATTAGGGGTATCCCCTTCTAAGACTTCAGGGGTTACACCGAAAAGATGTGGCAATTTTTGCGTCATGCGTTCAAACGACCATGGCGTGAACCATTTTGCGGGACTCAATCTGTGTGATAATTCATCATATAATTCCTGCTCACGAAACCGATTTTGCAAAGGTTGCCAAATTTCAGCGATAGCATCAATTGGAATAGCCAGGGGAATTGTTTCTTTCCATTCCTTACTTTCAAGATAAAGGGTGGTTATCATGCCTACCAAACGGTGAGTGGCTCGATAAAAAATCGGTGAGCCACTCATGCCTGGTCGAATTTCCTCTTGACCTGAAGCCTGTGAAGATAATTGCAAAAGTGTTGTCCGAACGGATGTGTCTACTCTACCTCTAACAATACCACTGGCATACAATCCCATGAACTGTTGTACTGAACGGAAACCAAATGTCAGAAATTCTCTATCTGCTTCCATGCGTGCTTCCCATTTGCCTAATGGAATTAAAATTGCTCCAGATGGCAGTTTTCCTCTTGTTAAACGTAAAACAGCCATATCCAATCGCATCGGGTCTGATGAGGTAAAAATACATTCAGCTGGGTAAACATTACTGTTAAAATAAATTTCGTAAGTTTTACGATACAAGTCCATTGTTTTCTTATCGCCAACGACATGAAAACAAGTTAGCAAGCTACCATCGTTGCCAATAAAAAAGCCTGTACCTAATATATTGCTATCAGGCTCTCGAATTGCAACCACATTTCGCCGCAGTTTGTCTTGGCTGTCCATTACAGATTTTCCTTTTCTATGATATGGGTTTTTGAACTTTCCATTTGAGCGAAACATTAAAATTTGTTCCGACTCCTACTTTACCAATATACACATTCCCTTCGCCATCTATTTTGACCCCGAAATTTAATGAGGCTTCGTCAAGGGTAGTCTGTTCAGAAAGTTTATCTAATTTTTCCTGAAAGCCAAAAGCAACATGCTGAACAGTGTTCATCACTTCTGAAAAGGTTAAATGGACAGCGGCTCTTGTTTGTTGAGACATGGTTCGTACATTCCCCACATCAACATTACCATCCTTCCGTACACTTTCTTCATCCGATGATTCCACCATTTCCGTTTGTATTTTGATTGAACCACCCTCACTACTTTGAATACGTAAATATTCAGCCATTTTTCATACCTCCTAAATGTAAAATCGCAGGAGTGCAATAGTTTTAGCTATTGCATGCAAAAGATAAATTTTTTGCACTCCTGATGTAGCAGTCATTATTTTTGCATTATACAGCAAGACGATGATATTTACAATTATTTACTTTGAACATTTTTGACTTTCAGATTTGAATGGTTTATACTGCACAATACGGATATTTTGTCCGCGTTGTATGTCTGATACGATTAAGAGAAGGAAAAATTTATGTTAAAACCGACCCAAGAAGATGCTAGGCTTATTGTCCAACTTTTCCAAGTCAGCCTGGAATCTCATGTTCTCCAATCATTTAATTGGGTGCGTAGCCCGCAATTTAATCCCGATTATCATGAATTTATCAAAGAATATCCACCAGGCACAAAAGGATTTTCGCAGGCATATATTACTTGTGGTTTTATGGAAACAATTGGCGTTTTGCATCGGCATGGCTTAATCAATGAACAACTTTTATTCGATTGGTTAGCCGCAAGTAGCATATATGATAAAATGAAAAATTTTGTGGAAGGCATTAGAGACGAAATCGAAGAGCCAAATTTTGCAGAAAATTTCGAACGCATGGCTAAAGCTCAAAAACGCTATTTTGCTGTTTCTCAAGCCTTATCCCGAAAACGAAGGATGAGAAAGTAGGTTAGCTTACCTTTATCAGAACAGGTCATGTACTTGGAAAAAGAGTATCGGCATTTGAGGGTCTTTTTCAGGAATTAGGAATCAGGAGGAGTTAAGACAAGAAAGGTTTTTTAAAACCTTTCTTGTCTGACCACTAGATTGATACTATTGCATAATTATCGGTAGATAAACCGTAAACTGATTGATAGAGTTGTATGCTCGTTGGCTAGAACGAAGTACCTGCAAACAAACAGTTGTGCCGATGGATTCACCTTGCCAGAATTGTTGGAAAACATCATCCCAAGAAGTATCTGTAACAAAGGAATACGGGTTCGGATTATCACTTGTTACCTTATCGGTGTACCAGTGAGCTTGCCAGCTAAGATAGGTTTTGGATGTGCCAGCTACGGTTGTGCCTTGAAAATCGGTGTAGAGACCAATTCCCATGTATTCATCAAATGTCCAGGTTGGTTGCGGCTCAGTCGCTGCAAACCATGGCTGACCATTGACAAAGTAGCGAGCAAATATAGCATTTTCTAACAAGGTATTTGTTTCGTTAGCGGCTATGCCTATTGCCGACGTTTCGCCAAATTCAATGCCTAATTGTTCGGCAAAGTTACCCATGTCAGACAGAGCATCGGCAGCTTCCAATTCCCAATCTTGTGGCTCGCAGAATGTGGTATCATATTTGCCACTATTATGATAAGCATTCAACATTTTCTCTTTCGTACCATCATAATCAGTTTCAAACAGGTTGAGCAATTCCAGCGATGTAGCTTCCCATGCCGTTTTCACAGCATTGACTTGTTCACTGTCAACCGCTACCAACAAACGAGGGTGTCCTGTGTCGGGTAACAAATCATCTTGAATAGCGATAGTGATATTGGCGATTTGTTGTGGCGACATGTTCGGCTGTAATGCCTGCAAAACTGCCCCTGAGATGATGGGGTCAAAATATGTGTAATTTGGTGAACCACTCATGGCTTCGGAGTATGGATATAAGGCATAAAATTCTTCAATCGTAGCCGCAAAGCACTTGGTCAAATCCAGATGAGCAATTGGATTTTCGCCGCCATTGGTAGCAACATCTAAGGCATGTGCCAAATCCTGCACCGACAAAATGCTTAGTCGAGGATGACTATCTGTATAACGGTCATGAGCATTGATACCCGAAGGAAGTGGGAATAAGCCACTTGATTCATCGGATCTAAACTGCAATCCTGCTAAATGTTCCACATCAGGCACAACGGCAGAACTATGTCCGATGTATGAGAAGGTAACTTGAGTGTTGGACAAACTATAGTTGCTAATTGCCCATGTCAAGAATCCACCTAACATGCTTCCATCAGACATGTCATATTCGTCAATAGCTGTTGTGAGATAACCTTTTTCATCAGGTAGCCCATTCATCAGCACTGCTGTTCCGTCATTTATCACCCATATTGAAGTATCAGACCCGCCTTCTAAATCTACTAAGATAATCGCCGTTTTATTGGCTTTATCCATTGTTGCTGAAACAATACTTTCAAAGGTTTCAGGAAATAACGGGGCTAATGCCGCTGAACTGGTCAGGGGTTGGTCAAATGATAGTGCGAAAATTGCCAACATGGTATCTGTGATAACTGGTGGTACATTACCATTATCATCATACTCTTCTGCTGTCAAAACGGCATCGATTCCGTTCACGGTTTGGTCAACAGCAAGCGTAATATCGGTCGCATCCTCCAATGTAGTAACATCATCGTAATATTCTGGAACATAGAAAACAGGAATACTGTAAGGGTCAGTGTTTCCCCAACCGTAGAATCCAATACGATACGTGCCGCTGATTAAATCAGTTGCATCATAGTTACCGTTGCCATCTGTCTCACTCCAAGTCACAGGATACCATTCTTGCCGTGTCGTATCTTTTTGATAGACTTCGACCATGACATATTCCAACGGGTTGCCATCCTCATCGCTGACATTACCCATGATATGACCATTGCCTGTTTGTGGTGGAGTTATGATTTCATATGCTAAAACGGCATCAATCCCACTGACTGTTTGGTCATTTGTAACATCAATTTCAGTGGCATCTTCAATAAACGAGACATCATCGTAATATTCAGGGATATAATAAACTGTTTCAGTGAATGGGTCATTCCAACCTCGTCCATCGTAGAA
>NBMH01000102.1 GCA_002084875.1 Anaerolineaceae bacterium 4572_78
GTGGGGGAGGAACGGTTACAAATCATGACTAAAAAACATAATCCATATCAACAACGCTACCTACAAGGGCAAAAACCGTTTGCCGAATACATCCTAAAATACGCTGAAGCACATGACAAAGCTACAGCTGAAGATTACGATGCCTTAGAACAGAAAATTAAAAATATCCTGTTAGTTATGAACCTTGCATACCAAAAAGAGGACTGGCATGGGAGATGATTATTGATGGTGTGCATGGCATGCTACCAATGCGGTGATATTGGGCAGAATTGCGGACATGCCTTGAGCAGGTTTAGATGCTGCTCGTGCCGATGATGCCCAATACGATGTGGCGGCTTTTATACACAATCTAGCAATGCTCATGCAACAGACGGGCGATTATGATACGGCGGCTGAATTATACCAGCAATCACTGCAAATCTTTGAGGACTTGGGCAACCGGGCAGGCATGGCGACTTCGTATGGGCAGTTGGCAAATCTTGCCAGAGTAAAAGGAGACTCTGCCACTGCCGAAAAATACTATTTGCAGGGGATGAACATTGCTGAGGAAATTGGCGATATTGTCAGCATGAGTATTCAAATGTTCAATCTGGCACTGCTGTATGAATCGCAGGAGCGTTTTGGTGAGGCGGTGCCTTTGTTGGAGAAGTCTGTAGCGATTGCCGAGCATGTTGGGAAAACCTTTCTTGTCTCTGCTGTATGAATCGCAGGAGCGTTTTGGTGAGGCGTTGCCTTTGTTGGAGAAGTCTGTAGCGATTGCCGAGCATGTTGGGTTGCCTGATGTGGAAAGTGACCGTAAGGTTTTGGAGGTGTGCGTGGGAAAATATGATAGTGCATGGGAGAGGATTTAGCGAACAGACAAGAAAGGTTTTAAAAACCTTTCTTGTCTACCCCTGCGGATTTTGCATGGAACATCTACATTCAGGCACCGCATCTGCACCTCGTAGGAGCTTTGCACTACGAGGAACGGATGCTATACTGATTTTTGGAAAAATTGAATTTCCAAGATAGCATATAGTAGGATTTAGCGAATGAATTAGGAAGGATAAAATGGAAAGTATAACTATATCACTATCATTGCCGCAAGCATTGATTTTTGATTGTGGTTTGTCACAAAAAGAAATGCAGCAATTTATCAAACGAATATTCATTATAGCATTGTATTGTCAAGACCGTATTTCATCAGGTAAAGCAGCCAATTTACTTGGCATACACCGCATGACATTCATTCGCATGCTGGCTGATGAAGGAATAGCTTATGTCGATTACACAATAGACGAACTAAAATCAGAAATAGCAGGCATTGAACAATGGAATCAAGTATAATTGTTTCAAACACAACACCACTTATTGCTATCAGTGAGCAATTGTATCAATATGTGTTACAACAAGTGGAATAGTAAAACCGCCGTAAGGTTTTGGAGCATGTGCGTGGGAAGATATGATAGCGAATGAGAGAGGATTTAGCAAACAGACAAGAAAGGTTTTTAAAACCTTTCTTGTCTACCCCTGCGGATTTTGCATGGAACATCTACATTCAGGCACCGCATCTGCACCTCGTAGGAGCTTTGCACTACGAGGAAGGGATGCTATACTGATTTTAGGAAAAATCGAATTTTTAAGATAGCATATAGTAGGTATGTGAAGGTGAAATATGAAAATAGAATTAACATTTCCTGATGAGTTATTTATTGCTTTGAAGGAACAACCAGATAGTTTTCGCAATAAAATTATGATATATACGCTAGGACAATTGTATGAGATGGGTCACATTTCAGGTGGATTGGGTGCATCCATTTTAGGGTGTGACCGTTGGGTGTTTTATCGCTTGTTATCAGAAAATGGTTTTGCTGTAATTGATTATGCCGATAATGAATTGGAAAAAGAGGCAGAAGTGGATGAAATATGGCTGAAAAGAATCCAAATCGCTTAACTTGTGTAGTAAACAGTACACCACTTATAGCCTTGTCAATTGTTGGGCATCTTAATCTACTAAAACAACTTTTTGATGATGTGATTGTGCCATATTCCGTTTACAATGAGGTTGCTCAAAAAGGGGTAGGACGAATTGGGGCAAACGAGATTACTCAAGCAGATTGGTTATCCATCAAACATCCTAACAAAACTTATTTTTTTCCACCAGAGTTGATAGGGCTTGATGTTGGCGAAAGAGATGTGATTTTATTAGCCCAAGAAATGCACACAGATTGGGTTATAATTGATGAAAAATTAGGACGTAAAGTTGCCAATATACTCGGATTGAAAATTAAAGGCACACTTGGAATTTTATTAATTTCCCATCGTACTAATTTAATCACAAAAGAACAAGCCATTATTGCGTCTCAAAAATTGGTAGAAAGCAATATTAGGCTTAGTAAAAAACTGATTGATTGGTTTGAGCAACGCTTGGATTAACTGTTATACATTTTTTTGAAACTGGCTAACGCTCTGCATAGCAATAAGCCTAGAAATTCAATTTTTTGGAAAAATTGAATTTCTATTCTGTCCTGCATGTTCGCTGTCATATCTATGAGTGGGAAGATATGATAGCGAATGGGAGAGGATTTAGCGAACAGACAAGAAAGGTTTTTAAAAACCTTTCTTGTCTCTGCTGTATGAATCGCATTGAACAGCCCTGGGGTGAACTGTTACAATTTATTTGATGCTCATGGGGCTTCGTACCGATAAACTGGCATTTTCAATAACTGCCATTGAAGAAGATGATACCTTTTTGAGCATTGCTTTTGATTCTGATATGGATATTTTGTTAAAGCCGATTTTGCGGCTAGTGGCATCACCAATTTCGGTAACGATATGAATATTTATACGCCCTAGCTTTTCCATCATCGCTAATGCCGTTCCACCATTTCCTACATAATGCTTTGCTAATTTATCAAACATCTGTTGCCAGCCATCAAGTTCAAACCATGGCAGAAATGTTGTCGAGCCGATGCCGTCGGGACATTCGGTTAAGACAATCAAATCTCCACCATCATCGACAAAAAAGGAGGCATGATGAATAGCTTTATGACTCTGAATAAAGTTAATATCTTTTGGATTGCCGCCACATGAGATAAGCACAACATCATATCCTTGAGCGGTATCTATTCTACAACTGTCATCATGCTTAGCACATGCCTTGAGGAAATGCGAATGACCATGTCCCACCAACAAATCATATACCTGCCCTTTGCTATTCAAAATGCCATGTATCGCCATGTCGGCTGGGCGATAGGTTTCAATTTCGGCTAAATCTTCGGCAAGAGGATTACCCGTTAATAAACCAGGTTGACATGAGACACTTAAAGTATTAGCTTCTCTATCCAAGAATAAGCCATGATTATGATATATCGCCTCTTTTTCGCCGAGTCCTGGGAATATTAACTTTCGTCCTCCACCATAACCCGCAAAGTAATGATGTGAAATAGCCCCAAAGGTAATTAAAAAACTTGCCTCATAAATATCATGCCGAATACGAACAGGCGTACCGCGTTTCGTTTGTCCAAGCTCAACGAAATTATTTTTGTCATGGCATGCATGGGCGACAAAACGATAATGATTATAAACTTCGCCATAAATTTTCAAACTTGTCGAGTCCGATTGAGGGGCATGCGTACCGTAGGCGACGTATAGTGTTATGTTTTCCTTTTTGGCACCACATTCCTCAAGTGTTTGTAACAATATCGGCAAGTAGACATGATAATCACAAACACGAGTTTTATCTGCAATCGAAATAGCTACGCGGGCATAATCGGCATGTAGTTGTTCAAATTCCTGAATAAGTCTATCATGAAATAGCGTTTCGGTAATAACTTTTTCAGGGTCTTGGACACGTAAGATGTCGGCATGTTCAGGTAATTTATACTGAATGGTCTGGTGACCGTATTTTAGGCTTATTTTTTGCAACATAAATTTTACTCCTTTTCGGGATCATAAACATCAATGTTTTCCTTACCACAGATGTTTATTAGACTTCCATCAGCATCTTTAATAGTAAGTTCATGATGAAAACCATATTTTACTACCATGCTCTCTGACAGTTTAATTGTATCAGGTGATATACGGAAATAACGAAAATGAGGAATTGTGGTAGAACGTAACCGTTCAATTACTTTTCGTGCCTTCCGTTTTTTTGTTTTTCCTTGACGATATCGTTTGCATATAAACCCGACAATCTCTAACACTGTCCAATCAGAAATTAAAATAGGTTTTGTGGTTTTTGAAACTAGGCGAGCAATATTTGTCAATCCTTCTTCAGGCTTGATTTTAAAATATTTGATAAGTGCATTGGTATCAAAATAGTACTGTTTATCAATTGTGCTAAATCTTCAGCACGATTAAGGAGTTCTCTTTTTGTCACCTTACCTTTATCAAACCAATCACCAACACCATATTTAATGGCTCTAATTGCGTCATTTCTATCACCATACCCTGTCAGAATGATAATATCAGTATCAATATCCTCATCGTAAACGTGTTTGGCTAAAGTAATACCATCTATGTCTGGCATAGATATATCAACAATTGCCACCTCAAAATTGCCTGTACGTAATTTTTCTAAACCTTCTTCACCACTACTAGCTGTATCTACTTCAAAATCACGCTTACGAAAAAAAGTAGCAAAGTCATTTAGATATTCAGTTTCATCATCAATAAAAAGTATTTTATGATTCCATTCCATGCAAATGTCCTCCTTTGCAAATCGGTAAACTTACCTTAAAAATTGCCCCGCCATTGGGGTTATCTTGATAATTAATATCGCCGTCAAAGTGATGAATAATCTGTTGAGCAGTGTATAACCCTAAACCAGTTCCCCTTTCAGCAGATTTGGTACTCGTGAACGGCATGAATATGTTAGTACGATAATCAGGTGCTAAGCCTGCCCCGTTATCAACGACCATGTATCCACCCGAATCTGATTCTTGCCATGCTTTTACTATGATGTTACCATGTGTTTGCTCACAGACTGCATCGTAGGCATTTGTCAGCAGATTAATCAACACTTCTTCTAGTTGTAATTTGTTTGCCATAATAGGTATGGCTTGAGAAGATAACTCCATTTTCAATGAAACGCCATGTATGGCATATTGATTCTTAAAAATAGATACAACATTTTCAACTATCTGTTGTATATCAACTACTTCCCATGCATTTCTATCACCGCTGGCAAACTGGCGAAACTGCTTAATCATAGCATCCATGTAGTCAGTTTGAGCAAATATCTTTTCTAGCAACGGTTGTATTTCATGCGGTTCAAAATAACCATCTTCCATATCTGTCAAAGCTGAACTTGTAACGGCACGAATAATGCCGATTGGCTGTGTCATTTGATGGGAAATACCTCCTGCCATGCGACCGAGATAATCAAGATGTTTGCGTTCCTCATATTTTTGCAGAGCATCGGTAAATTGATAATATAACTCTCGAAAAACAGCATAATTTCGCCAAAGTTGCCAAGCAAGTATAACAAGTAAGCATATTAAAACTGTACCAACATGCCATTGCAAATAACTGAGCCACATGCCAAATAACACCCCTATCATGGGAAAAGTGATAAGGAAATATCCAATAAAAATGATAATTGGACATCGAAATTGTGCTGGAATATCTGTTAAAATGCTGTCCCTCATATCCGTCCTCATCAGGAATAAACAATTTTAGTATATATGATAATGATTATATATATTTTGACGATTTGTGCAAGTTGGAATTTGTATATTGAGACCTAACAGGTCTGTATCCAAAATGTTACTTTATGACCTTCACGAGTATAATTTTAGCATGTTCTCCCAATTGTGTGGGCTTACACATAAAACCGTCAGCCCAACAGAAGATTTTAATTTAACTATAGTGGGTAAATCCCCATCGGGGGTAATGAATATAGCCAAAATTTGAGAACATATTTGTCGAAGTGCTTGCAGTGATTTAATGAGTTTCTCATCTGGATTGGTCACCAACACAATAATGAATGGCATCGAATGTAATTGATGCAATACGCTTGACAAAGAAACATCACCATCGTTTTGTACTTTTGCCAGATAATTTAGCATGCTCCACCAACTTAAAGCAATCGTCGGTGGAGTCCATCTTTTAGCCATGCCCGTTATGTAAAATGGAACTCTTTTTTGGCGGGCATAGTATCCTAAACTAGCGGTGATACGAATAGCTGTCTCGAATGTCGAAAATTTGCCATCACCTACATTGGCAGTAGTTGATAAATCAAGAACAACGGTCATGGTCAATTGGTCATCTCGACTAAATTCCTTAACCACCAATTTTCCTGTGCGAGCCGTACTCCGCCAATGAATTGTACGCAAGGAATCGCCATGACGGTATTCACGTGTGCCGATAACTTGGTTACCAACACCTATGCGGCGACTTTCACGTTCTGCCAACATTTTATTTTCAAAAACACGAAGTCGTTTCAACCGCTCATATCGTGGATAAATCATAATTTCACTTGGTACAGCTAGCGTTCGTTGTCGTGTTAGGAATCCAAATCCACCATGCGATTTTAGGTGAACGTCTGAAAAAGTGTACAGTCCACGCCTGTCGCATATGACATGGTAGCTAAGTTGAATGGGGTTGTTTTTAGTTAGGAGTGACATGAAAAAAGATTGTTTTTGGTCATCAACTGGAGCAAACGGACATTGTTCATGTCCACTAAGTAATAAAACAGGTTTAATACGAGCGTTGCGAAATTCGAGGGTGATTTCGAGTATGTCATCCTCATGCAAGTTTGTGATGGTCAAATCACCAGAATTGTCAAATGTACGTTTTATTTCAATAAAATTTAGCAAGCCATAACTATATATAAGAGAGGCAATGACAATCCCTAATAAACCGTTGACCATGATATAAACCCAGCCAACTTGAGTTTGGTTTGCTAGAAAATAAAGGATAAAGGCTAAAAAAATAAATGCAAAAAAGCGTCGAGTTGGCAAAATTACCTCACAGGGATAGGAACTGTAGATAAGATGGAGTCAATCACTTCATCTTGAATATCGCGGTCTTGCTCATAAGTTATTAGACGGTGGGTTAGCACATGTTTGGCGACCTGTTTTACATCGTCAGGGGTGACGAAGTTTCGCCGATTTAAAATAGCTATCGCCTGAGCAGCTCGCTGTAAGGCGACCCCCCCACGTGGGCTGGCACCTAATAAAATGTCGGAATGATTACGTGTTGCCACGATTAAAGCTACAATGTATTCTTTCAATGGACGAGCAACGCTAATTGTCCGTACTAATTGTTGTAATGCCAATATGTCTAACGGTGAAAGCACAGGCTCGATGTGCGATAGTGGGTCTTCGTACTCCTCACGCTCTAAAATACGAACTTCATCATCAAAATCAGGATAGCCGATACTCAACGATATGAGAAAGCGGTCAAGTTGAGCTTCGGGCAGTGGAAATGTACCCGCAGTCTCGATTGGATTTTGGGTGGCAATCAAGAAAAATGGCTTTTCCATGTAGTGAACATCACCATCAACCGTTACTTGATTTTCAGCCATGCTTTCTAACAGACTAGATTGGGTTCGTGGAGTGGCCCGATTGATTTCATCAACCAAAACAAATTGAGCAAATAATGGACCCGCCACAAATATAAACCGTTCTTCTTTCCGATGATAAATTGATGTACCTGTGATGTCACTAGGAAGTAAATCAGGTGTACATTGTATGCGTTTAAAACTGGCACTAATCGAATGTGCTAATGTTTTAGCAATAAGGGTTTTGCCCACACCAGGCACATCTACCAAAAGAAGATGCCCGTCTGCCAATATGGTAGCGATAATTAATTTTAGGACTGGCTCATCAATCACAACGGCTTGATTTAAGTTTGCCTGTAATTTTTCGATGAGCGAAATTGCTTCGTCAATAGATAATGATTGATGTAAATTCACATGATGCTTAGTTGTGCGTGAAGAAATGCTTGTTAAATTCATAGCTAGTATTTTATATCATAAGTTGATTTTGTGAAAATTAGGTATCATAAAAATTACATTGGTCGAAATTTGCAAAAAAACGGTGATTAAATATAATTAAGAAAAATTAGGTAGAAATATATATTATGTCAATCCTATCTGCAACTAACTTAGGCATGGCTTATGGTGCCTTTGATGTGTTTCAAAATATAAATATCGCAATTCATCATAATGAACGAGCAGCTATCGTTGGGAAAAATGGTCAGGGTAAAACTACTCTTCTTCGTGTTTTATCAGGTGAAGAACCCCCGACTACTGGAAAGATTTTCCGTGCAAAACAGCTTAAAATCGGTTTTCTAAAACAAGAGTCAACCTTGTTTTCGCCAAGCATGACATTGTGGGAATTAGTTTATCATGCTTTTGATGATTTGCATGCCTTGGCAAAAAAGCTGGCTGAACTTGAGGAAACAATGGCTGATGATGAAAGTTTGCTGGATGAGTATGCTGAAAAACAAGCTATCTTTGAGTTGGCAGGCGGATACACTTATGAGTTGGATATTCATCAAGTACTAAGTGGTTTGGGATTTGATGCGACAATACATAATCGCCCACTTGAAAAATTAAGCGGTGGACAACAATCACGGGCTCAATTAGCTCGCTTGTTATTAGAACGACCTGATTTGCTCTTTTTAGATGAGCCGACTAATCATCTTGATATTCCTGCTATTAGCTGGTTAGAAGATTATCTAAACAAATGGAATGGAACAGTTGTCGTTGTCTCACATGACCGTCACTTTTTAGATAAAGTAATTACTCGAATTTTTGAACTTTCCTTTGATGACTTGGAAATGTATCGTGGAAATTATACCCATTATGTTATGCAACGTCAAGCAAGAAGGGAAAGGCAACAAAAAGAGCATGTATCTCAACAGGAATTTATCCGAAAAGAGGAAGATTTTATTCAGCGATATATGGCAGGACAACGCACTAAAGAAGCTCAAGGACGGCAAAAACGATTAAACCGCTTAAAGCGAGATAAATTTATTGAGCGTCCAACAAGTCATAAGAAAATGGCACTATCTCTTAAAACACGTTTACGTTCGGGGGATTTGGTTTTGGCAACTCATAAACTTGCACTTGGCTATCCATCAAGTGATATTCTTGTTTCATTGCCTGATTTAGAGATTCGGCGTAGAAATTGTTTGGCATTGATAGGTCCAAATGGAAGTGGTAAAACCACATTTCTCAAAACAATCCTGAAAAAAATCAATCCGAAGTCGGGTGCAATCCGTTTTGGAGCGGCTGTAAAGATAGGCTATTTTTCTCAAATTCAGGATAGTTTAGATTTAAAGCATACTGTACTTGACGAATTGCAAAATGTCAAGGATAATATGCTTATACAAGATGCACGCAATCATCTAGGAAGATTTCTTTTTTCAGGGGATGATGTTTTTAAGCATGTTGGCGACCTGTCAGGTGGAGAACGTAGTCGTCTTGCCTTAGCAAAATTAGCTTTATCAGGGGCGAATTTGTTGTTATTGGACGAGCCAACCAACCATCTTGACATCCCTTCGCAAGAAATTTTAGAAGATGTTTTGCGTGATTTTAATGGTACAATTCTGCTCGTTTCGCATGACCGTTACCTAATTGATGCTCTAGCTACACATGTGTGGGTCATTGAAGGTAAAACCGTCGTAGCAATAAAAGGGAATTATGAAACGTATTTACTTGCCAAAGAGAAGGAAGTAAAAACGACTAATCGTCATAATTCTCACAAAAGAGCCGTGCAGATAGCTAGAGAAAAAGCTAAGGCGGAAAAACGTTCGGCGGAAAAACGGGCAAGAGAAATCGCAAAATTAGAGGTAGAAATAGAGGCAACTGAAAAAAGGTTAGCCGAATTAACTACCGATTTGGAAAAAGCAAGTTATGCCCAAGATATAGAGGCATTACATCAATTAGGTTTAGTATATCAACAAACAGAGGAGAACTTATCGAATTTGCTCGATTGTTGGGCAAATTCGGAGTAACTAAATATGAGTCAAAAGAAATATATTATTGGACTTACGGGCAATATTGCCGTTGGTAAAAGTATGGTTCGGCGCATGCTTCAAGAGCTTGGAGTTAGCACGATTGACGGAGACAGCTTGGTGCATGTGTTGCAACGACCGGGTACACCTGTTTACAAAAAAATTGTCGAAACATTTGGCAGGTTTATCTTAAATCCCGACAGAACAATTAATCGGGCTCGCTTGGGAAGCATTGCATTTAATATTCCTGAAGCCATGAAAATCTTAGAAAGTATCACTCACCCCGCTGTTATCCAACAATTAATACGTGTGATTGACAAAGCACCATCAAACATCATCGCTATTGAGGCAATTAAATTGTTTGAAAGTGGTTTGGCTGAAAAATGTGATTCGGTATGGGTGGTGGTTGCTCCAAAAGAACAACAACTAAGCCGCTTAGTTAGTAAACGACACATGAGTCGTGAAATAGCCATTAAGCGAATCGAATCCCAACCCCCACAGTCCGAAAAGGTTGCCAAAGCTCAGGTTGTCGTTGACAATAGTGCCGCCTTGTCAAAAACATGGGTGATTGTTCAAAAGAACTTCAATCAAATAAAAGCCGAAGTTGAACCTGCCCCAGCTGCCAAACCTGTAGCAGTTGATACAGGTGACTTGGAAATCCGACGAGCAAAGCGAGGTGATTTGCAAGGTATGTCTGATGTTATCAAATCTGGAACAAAGGGAGCTTTAATACTTGATCCCCCCGAAATGATGGAACATTTGTTCTCTAAAGCATATTTGGTGGCACTTGATAAAGGTGAAGTTGTTGGCATGATTGGTTGGCAGACCGAAAACTTAATTGCCGGTATTGATGATTTCTTTGTTAAAACGGATGGACATTGGCCTAGTATTGGTAAGATAATGATTGAAAAACTGGAAGAAGAAATAGCCTCATTATCTTGCGAAGCAGGTCTAATGTTTGTTCATAATAGTATTGTTGGACCTGCTAGAACTACCTTAAACCAAAGTGGTTATGAAGAAAAACCGATAAAAAAGATGAACCGCATGTGGCGAGAGGCTGTAAAGGAATGGCACGCTGACGATACGACAACATTCGTAAAACAACTTTTGGAACGACGGATTATGACTCCAATTTAAATTGCATGTAGGACATGCATCTAGCCTGTCCGCCACAGACAAGATGGTAATCATTCCTTCTTGCCCTCGTTCCAACGCTCTGCGTGGTAATGCTCTGCGTGGTAATGCTCTGCGTGGTAGTGCTCTGCGTGGTAACCACAAAATCTATCGGCATGGTGATGATTTTAATTTATTCTGCTCAAGATGTCGGTTTTGAAGCTCGGCAATGGATTGCACTTGTTATCACCACAATTTTGTTAGCAGGAGCATGTGTGTGGATTATCGGTTGGGATGATGACGAAGAAGAGAAAAGTGAATAATTTTGTAGCAGCAACTTCTAATTGCGAGGCATGAGAGTTGATTGCTGAATAACCGCAGTTGATGGCGGATGAATCGGCTTGAGATAATCTAATGAGAGTCCACTTTGTAAAAAATATATCTCACCTAGTGGCTCCAGTTGAACTTGGCTTTCTTTCGGTAATGTCGGATACCATATAAAACGGGCACTTTGCAGGTCTTGGTAGATGAGTCCATCATTCGCCATGAATGGTTCACTAATCGGCAAACCAAATTGAACAGAACCGCCGTTATTCTCAAAATAAGTTAAGAATTGACCATGTAAGGTATGTCCTGTTTTGGGAAAGTATTTCCCTTGCCGAATAAATGGGTTTAAGATGGGGGGGCGAGTACGGTGCAGTAATTCACCAAGCCAACCTACAGTTATACGATATGCGTGGTCATTTTCAGGATGCAATTCCAAACGGGCATTTTGAAAATACTGAACTTGCCAACCTTCATGCTCAATTACTTCGGTTATGGGATAGCCCAACCGTTTTATGCCGTTCGTTTTGAGGTAGAATGTTAAAAATGGTTCAGACACAGTATGTCCTGTTTCAGGATAATAGATGGGTGCAACTTCGCCCTCCATCTTCCCAGAGGAAGATGGGAATGGGTGGGGTTTTGAGTTACAACCAAACAATAATAGTGTGATAACACAACATAGAATTATTTTTTCTTTTTGCATGGTATTCAGAAACTTGATAGGGCTGTTCAATGCTAAAGAAGATGTTGGATTTCGTATCTCAATCTCATCCATGGAGTATTGTTTTTAACAGAATATGTAGGGATTTATAGCATAAATCCTACACGATGATAAGACATGTGTCCAATATTCCTACATGTTCTACCTGAAAAAATAGCATTGAACAGCCATGGAAACTTGAAGTCTGAAGTTAGGTTTGTCAAAGCAAGTTTTGACGTTCCTAATTCTCAACTCCTGAAAGCATGATTTTATCCTTAAAACGCAAAAAAGAGGACAACGGTCTTCGACCACTAAAACCAAGCCGTGACCTACGAGGTGTTGCCAATTTAATTGAAGATGCGTTCTCAAATGAACTTGATTCGTATGATAGGTCTGCCCTGCGTGAAATGCGTTTTAAGGGCTACTTTGGATTAGCATTACTATGGTACGATTATTTCAGTCCCGACATCAACACAAATTTGAATGGTTTTGTCTGGACAGAGAATGGAAAAATTATAGGCAATGTGACGATTAATCGCAACTCGCCATACTCGCGATATTGGTTTGTGAGCAATGTCGCTGTAGCAAAAACCCATCGTCATCAAGGAATTGGTTATGCTTTGATGACAGCGGCGATTGAATTTGCCCATGAAATAGGTGGAGAATTTATAGTTCTCCAAGTTCATGAAGATAATGCCCCAGCGATATCGCTTTATCGTTTATTTGGATTCAAGCGAGTTTTAGCTACGACAACTCTTTACATGCCACAAGTAAAAGCCGCACCGCATACAGCATTTCCAAAAGAGTTGTCTATTCGTGACCATAACTTGGATACGCATGATTGTCATGCCGCCTATCATCTAGCTAAAGCAACCATTCCTGCTCATGTTCAAGAAGATAAACCTGTTAGACAACATCATTACATGATTGGTTCAGAATTGATGGTAGACAATTTTTGGCGATGGTTATTTCGTTTAGGAAAAGTCAAGTATTGGGTCATGGAACAGAAAGATGAAACTTTTGTTGCTACTCTTAAGGTTACACCAGGTGTGTGGGGAGATGTGCATAGAATTTCATTAATGGTTCATCCCAAATGGCATGGCAAACTAGAACATCCGCTTATTGGTCTAGCTTTAACACATTTGTTGGCATGTCCAAAACGCTCGATTTTATTTGAACATCCAGCCGAGCATGTGGCAGGTATTACGGCATTTAAGAAAATTGGATTTGATGCCTTGCAAACTTATGTCATAATGAAATTAATGTTGTGAAACAGACTCGTATATCGAAATTTCTATTCCTTAACCACAATATCAAACTGATATGTCGTATCTTTCGAACTGTGAATGTAAATATGATACATGGTATCTAACGTAGCAGTAATTATTGCTCGTTCAGGTCTAAGCCCTCGCATGGTATCGGAGTAAACGATGCCAAATGTATCTACGATGTACAAATTTGGGTCGCCTGTTGAAGGAGTAATAGTTACTGTCATAACTTGGCTCATTTCAAGTTCTCGCCAATATAACCGATATTGTCCTTGTGGTAACATGTCGCTTGTTGGCGGTCTATAGTTTATGTATGACTCAATTTGATGAGCATTTTCAGAAATGTTCCAGGCAGTATCTCGTGCTTGAGCAGAAATTTTGTGTACGCCTGCCAAATTAGTTAATGTCCATGCATAATCGCTGTTTGCAGTGTCATAATCAAGCCAATCACTCATTTTGACCTGTTGCCATTCTCTATTAGTTGGTTCAAAAGTGGATTCGATATAGCGGATACTTTGCAATTCGCACTTGCCTGTATCACTTGCTGTTGCGGATAATGTAATGCCTAGTTGCATGGTTGTTTTGTTTTCATCATTGATTGTGAAACTATCCACAATAGGATGTTCCGAATCTCCGACGCATGGCGGGGCTATCCAATTTTTTAAGATGAGTGGTAGGTAAATTGTACCTTTTAAAATTGGTGTGTCGGGTTGTTCATCAACAGTTGTTGCATCAATAAGCGGACTAGGCACGGCAATATCTTCTTCGGGGATTTCTCTTACTTGGACGGGCGGCGAGGGCAATGGCTTTTCTCGAATATTTGTTTTTTGCGAAAGTTCGATTTTCTCACTTCGCTCTTCTATGTCAATGTATAACTGATAGAGTGAATCAAAGTAACCATGCAATTGGATGATATACTCCTGTTCTTCTGTTGCCATGAAGATTATTTCTTCGGCAGTCAAATCATCTTGATTACTGATATAGTCGGGTTTACCTTCGTTATTTTCGTTGTCTTCATCCCAAATATATATATCGGCATCACCAGCTAAAACGTCAACATTTGCCTTCAAGGTTTGCCCTTGTGTCAAGTTGACCACATACAAGCGAGATTGTGTTTCAGCCACAAGGTTACTGGCAGGGATATAGTTAATGGCAAGTGTTTTACTTTTTTCTGAGATATTGCCTGCTTTATCTGCTACCAAGACTTGTAAATAATGCACTCCAACAATCGGCGAAAGGACATAGCGATAACTATTACTTCCTTCTTGATAAGGCAACCAACCACTATTTGCTACTGGAGCCCAGCCCAATATACTTTGGTCATAAGCATATTCGGAGTAGTACATGCTGTAAATTCCACTGCCCCCATGATTATCACTTGCCGTTGCGGACAATTTTATTTGTTGCTTCTTAGCAAATCCTGTCGTCCTGTTGGTGCTAAAACTTGTAACTATAGGTGCTATATCATCGTCAATTTGTGGGAAAATGGTGACGGTTCGACTGATGATATTGTTGTTTTCGTCAAATTCGGTAATTTTATTATAGGGGTCAATAACTGCATAGAGGACATACTTACCTTCTGACGGTTGCCATTCGACCATATTAGTATTGCCAGTTGTATGCAGGAAACTGGTTATGATGCCTGTGCCTATCGGCAATAATTGTTTATTTGTCAAAGGGGAAGCCCACAAATCGTTATGTTCTGCATCGAAAGATTGATAGGCATTCGGTAAAGTCGCCATGTATTCATTGGGATTTATCACGGTTAAGGTGTAGGGACTCATTTGAATATTAACAGGTACTAAGGCTTTAAGGAGGGTACTGTCTACATTCCAAATATCTTTCACTACGACATCATCCAATTCGGGAGCAGATAATTTTGCGGTGGCACCTGGCACAAAGTTTGTCCCATGAATTTCAATCGAGTTAAGTTGTGAACCAACTCCTTGAGATGGTGTTACTTCTGAAATTGTCGGTGGGGTTGGCTCGAACACTGTGAAGGCATTAAGCAAAATATCTTCTTGACCGTTAGGATTTGTGATACTGACATCATAATTACCTACTGCTAAACCTGTGGGAATTTCGACTAGAAGTTGGGTGACCCCACCCACAGCCCCTCCCCTACGAGGAGAGGGGAGCAGGTTTTTCTCTAATACCATGTTGTCTAATTTGACGGTAGAGTTCGGGTCAAAGTTTGACCCAAAAATGGTTAGTAGAGTAGGTTTGGTATTTACTCCATTGGTTGGGTCTACATGTGAAATAACGGGCGGCAATGCTGAACCATCTGACGGATTGACGGACAAAATGATGGATATACTTTGTGGGTTGTTAGCTGTTCCTTCGGCAAATATGTCAACTTGTCCATAGTATGTTCCCGCAGTAAGTGCAGTTGCATCAACTGAAGCGATAATTTCTTGGTTCTGTACTATGCCATTGTAACTGCTTAAGGTCAGCCATTCTAGATTGGTACTTGCTAACCAAGTTTTTGTCAAAGCAAGCTTTGATGCTCCAAGTGGTGTTTCATCTCCTTCATTGCCGATGATAAATGTTTGTGGAGCAGGATTGCCTTCGCCTTCTGTGATGATAAAGCTCAAATTTTTGGGATTGATGTTTAGCATGGGTAGACGAACGGAAACGGTTATGTTAGCTGTATCGTTTAGATATTCATCGCTAATTGTGTAAGTGAAATGGTCATCGCCAATAAAACCAATATTAGCACTATACACCACCATGTTAGCCTCAATCCCAACCGTGCCATGTGTTCCTTGCATAACATTTTCTACATGCAAATTGGTACTGTCAATATCACTGTCATTCTCAAGCACATTAATTGTGGCATTACTTTCTCGAATTATAATGGAATCATCTACGGCAAGAGGGGCATCGTTCACAGGATTGACATACAACTTAAAACTTCCGACCGAATTTAGTAAACCATCTCCAACGGTTACAGTTAGCGTCGTCATGCCTGATACTTCGGGCAGTGGAATAAGCGTCATACGGCGGATGGCACTATAGCCTGCCAATTCGATATTTCCATCAGGCATGAGGGCCTGATTGCTTGATGTGACTCTCATCTCAAGGTCTGCTACATTTGTCTCGACATCGCCGATGGTCATGGTAATAACATCCGTTTGGACATCTTCGGCTGTCACATGGTCAGCAATGGCTGAAAGGGTTGGTCTATCATTGATAGATTCAACCTCAAGGATGAAACTGTCATGCAAAGTCAAATTTCCTATATGAGCGGTTACAGTAATTTCTGCACTTCCAAAACGATTGGCACCAGGAATAACGGTTACTGTTTTCGATTCACCTTCGCCACTAAAACTGATGTTTTCAATTGGGACTAACCATGTATCCGATGATTTCGCACTAAGTATTGCCCTTTTATTTCCCAAGTGATGAATGGTAAATGTGATTTGGTCAGTAGATATATCCTCTTCTGTTTCTTGGTCGGGAATATCGGACATGGTCGGAATGACTGATACTACTAAGCCAAATGAATCTTCAGCAGAAAGCATGCCATCTGTAACCGCCAAATTAATCGTTACTGTACCCGTTACATGTTCGGTAGGAGTAATCGTTATGGTTCGTTGCGAATCATTGCCGCTGATATTAATATTAGCATCAGGTACTAATAATGGATTATCGGATTGAGCCGTAACGCTTAACACATTTGTTGGTGTATCCACATCGGCAACTGTGAAGGTAATAGGTTTCATCGGTACACCCATGCGAGTTGATTGGTCGGCTGGAGCATGAATGGTTGGAGCATCATTGATTGCATTGACTGTCAGAGTAAAGCTATCGCTAGCAGACAAGTTCGACTCATCTGTAACAGTCATGGTAATTATCGCCATGCCAAACATATCTGCCATTGGAGTAATAATTACTTGATGCGATGTGTCATTGTAATTGATTTCAAAATTAGCATGGGGTACGAGTGCTTGATTTGATGATTGGCTAGTTATTATCAATGCTGATATCTCCGTATCCACATCCATGACTGTAAATACTATCGGCTCGGTAGTAATATCCTCATTTGTTGTTTGGTTGGTAATATCTGAAATGGTTGGTGCATCAGACATGGGATAGACTGTTAAGCTAAAGGCGATGCTCGCAGTTAGATTTGATTCATCCTGCACTGTCACGGTAATAACTGTCGACCCCATTTGTTCAGGACGAGGGGTGATTGTCAAGGTGCGATTTGCCCCTGTTCCACCAAGTACCATGCCACTTTGTGCTACTAATGTGGTATTTTCTGATTGGGCATCAACTGTTAGATTGCCAAAACTGGTATCTATATCGCCAATTGTAAAGGTAATAACTGATGTGGTCATTTCCTCAAATGTAGTTTGAGCAGGGATACTTGAGATGGTCGGAGCATCAGCTACTGGATTAACTATAAGAGTAAAGGAGGTGCTTTCACTTAGTTTCCCATCATTTACTGTTATGGTAATTATTGTTGAACCGTTCATGTTTAGGACAGGTGTTATGGTCATGGTATGCGAAAACCAAGCTCTCCCCCCTAGCAACCCTCCCAGAGGGGGATGGGGTCTTCGCACTCCATCAAAGATGATATTACTATTGGGAACAAGGCTAGTATTTGATGATTGTACTGTGAGTGTTAAATCGCTGACATCAGTTTCAATATCAGCCACAGTAAATGAGAATGCCAGAGTTTCATCTTCATTCATGCTTTGGTCGGCGATTGCTGAAATGGTCGGTTTATTATCAACGCTAAAGATAGCATCATCAGAACCACTGTTAGTTACATGCTGATAATGGGCTGTATTCGTCACCACATCACCCGCCTCGCCGACATGACTTGCCACAAATACAAATTCAATAGTCTCATTATCTAGCAAGTTTCCATTCCACAACAATTGATTGTTATCAAAAGTGGCGTTGTTTGGTTGTGATATCCAGTGGCTAAAAGTAATATTGCTTGGCAAGGTGTCACTGATTATGACACCAATGGCATTACCGCCCGTATTGCTTACGACAATCGTATAGGTTACTTGACCATGATAATCTACTGTAGTCGTGGGAGTAACATGTTTGGCGATGGTGATATTTGCTGACGGTATAGCAATGATTTGGATGTTCCCTTGTGAATGGTCATAATAAAATTCGCCACTCTCAATTTGACTAGTTCCTGAACTCAACTTTCCTAATGAGCCGTTGGTTGTGGCACCACCTACGATAAACGGCACAAATCCATTGCCACCATGTTGTAAAACAATCGCTCCACCTGATGTACCAAATGTATCAACACTATTTTGAGATGATGGCACTTTGCCGATTAGATGAATAAACTGCCCAGCCGTTACGGCGACCGCACCGCTACTCGCACCTTGTGTGTTGATATAGCTTGCTGTTATATCATTCGTAGCCGTTAATGTAACACTGCCACCAATGCTAATACCAGAGGCATTAACTCCTCCCAATACCATGTCGGTATCTGTGCTGGCAACTATATCACCACCATCTGAAATGAGTAAGCCATTACCATGAATTGCTGAACCTGAAATAATGATATTGCCACCATCAGAATCGAGATGGACATTGTTAATTGTTACGGGCAAACTGTTGCCGTTTAGTGTAATTGCTTGCCCGTCTGTACTCAAATCAGCATTTATCACCGTTTCTCCGTTGAGGGTTATTGTGCCATCGTCATCGGTTGTAATCGAGGTGTCTATGGTGATTGTGTTGCTAAGCGATTGTATAAGAAGTGGGTCATGCAATATACTACTATTGCCATTTAATGTAATTGCCCAGTTTGACGTTGTCTCGCCGATAATGATTTGTGTAAAACCGTCGGCTAGGGTGCTGAGATTCGACCCATCAATGAACAGATTAGAAGCCTGTTCTACATGTGGTCGGAATTGCATGGTACTTGTGCCAGCAATTTGAGTAGTACCTGTTAAGTCGATATCATCGGCAAGAAATGTGATATTCCCATCACTGGTATCTAGCTGAACATCGCTCATGCTTAAGCTAGGGCTGTTGATGGTGAATACACCATTTTGTGTTTCAATCGTATTGCCGTTGAGCATGACTGCACTGTCAGGCTCGCAATTGGAAATTGCGGCTACTACATTCAAGGAGTCATCACCCGTCATGCTATCACTGATATAACCACTGATGATAATGTTTTCTGAGGCACTGATGGTTAAGGTTTTGTCTAAGCCCACTCCGTTAAAATCTAAGCTACCGTTGAGAATGATATTATTGCCTGTTAAAGTTGTATCACCAAGCAGACGATTATCGGTATTGATGGTAATATCAGTCTCAGGCGTATTGATGCTGACCAATGCCGAATCTCCAATATAACTAACAATGCAGTTATCAATTTCTGCTATCGAGCCAGCAGTTATAATCAAACCATCGGCAGTCTGAATAGTTAGTGGGTCTTGACATGTAAAACTATCGACATCAATGGTAATTGTTCCCGAACCTGATTCATGACCAATGATGACACCAATAAAGCCATTGCTAAACATGTCCAATTCGGCTGAGTTAAGGAAGGTGGTGTCGGATGTACCGTTGCCACCGATGGTTATATCTTGGCTGACGGTTTCGGGTTGCATGGCTAAAGTCCCACTTCCTGCAATAGTTGTCGAACCCGTTAAGTTCATTTCATCGCTGGTCAAGGTGATATTTCCAGTACTGCTATCAAGGGTAACATTATCTAAAATAATACCAACATCGTCATTAATCCCTGTACCCGCAGCAGTGAAATCGCCTCCTTGTGTTTCGATGGTAGCCGATATTAGCGAGACTACACCACCAGAGATATTATCACTATCGGCATTGAGTATCAGATTTAGATAATCACCACCCACAACTGAGTCGTATATATTTCCTGCTATGGTAATATTTTCAGTGGCATTAATAGTCAAAGTACCATTAACCAAACCATTGTAATCGAGCATGCTACTAAGCATGACATTTTGAACATCAAGCGTTACATCACTAGCGATAGTGTAAGTCGTGATTAAGCTTAAATCTAAAGTCGGCATGTTTATATCAGTTAAAATGCCATCAAATTCATAAGAGCCAATATCACATGTCCAAACTCGATTGTTACCATGTTGGTCAGTGCTTAGGCATGTGGCAACATCGCCGACATTGATGGCAGGTGAGCCAGGCAGGAGTGCCATGCTTAAGGTATTGCCGCCGTTATTTTGCAATGAATCGAGCATGGGGTCGCCGCTTATGGTCGGGCTACATGTGCCATCTTCAATGAGGTTGTTTATGTTGATATTCAAACTACCATTACAATCAGAGCCGTTTATGCTGTTGGCAATAATGCTATTGCTGACATCTACTGTACCTCCATTTATATTTAGTCCTCCCCAATAATTGTGGCTTATAGTAGTGTTGGTAATAGTTAAAGTACCACTATCATTGTTGATACCGCCACCACTGTTATTAGCAATGGTACTGTTTTCAATAATCATGTCACCGTAGTTGAGTATACCTCCACCATCATTATAATTAAGGGTGTTGCTGTAAATCGTCATGTTTCGCAAAGTTGTTATACCATAATTTCTTATACCTACTCCACCTCCCCAAGTAAAATTAGAGTAGCCATCAGTTATGTTTAAATTTGCTAAGGTTACGGTTATGCCACTGTTGATGTCAAATACTCGGTTATTTCCCCCACCACTAATCGTTATTGGCATGGTGCCACTAATGGTCATATCCTTGTTAATCGTCAACTGACTACTTAATATTATAGTTTGATTTGCTAAACTGTTGCTAAAGGTAATGACTCCCCCTGGCACTAAGTCTATAATCGCTTGGCGTAATGAGCCTGCTCCGCTATCATTGATATTGGTTACTTCTACATTGGCATAGCCATTCAGCCAAAGTAAGTTTACCCCAGCGTTATTAGCTACAAAGGCATCCATGTCTCCGTCGCCATCCATGTCACCTAAACTGACATCACGACTACTTGAATTGTTCAAATATTGTCCACTATCCGAAAAGGTACCACTGCCATCATTGAGCCACACCTTGTCTGTTTGACCTAAATTAGCCACATAAGCATCCAAGTCACCGTCTCCATCCAAATCCCCTAGATATACTCCCTTGCTATTTGAACTGTCCAAAGACTGTCCACTATCTGAAAAGGTGCCATTGCCATCATTCAGCCATAGCTTGTTTGCCTGATTAACATTAGCCACAAAAGCATCTAAGTTACCGTCTCCATCCACATCTCCTAAGGATACATCACTGCTCCATGAACCGCCTAAGGATTGCCCACTATCTGAAAAGGTGCCATTGCCATCATTCAGCCATACTTTGTTTGCCTGACTATTGAAATTAACTACGAATGCATCTAGGTCACCATCGCCATTCACATCAGCTAGACTCATGCCATAGCTATATGAACTTCCCAAAGATTGCCCGCTATCAGAAAAAGTGCCATTACCGTTATTCAACCAGACCTTGTTTGCCTGACCATAATTAGCAACAAAGGCATCCATGTCACCGTCGTCATCCACATCCCCCAGACTCATACTTTGGCTATTTGAACTGCCCAAAGCCTGCCCGCTATCAGAAAAAGTGCCATTGCCATCATTCAACCAGACTGTGTTTGCTTGACTAGAAATATTAGCCACAAAGGCATCCATGTCACCATCGCCATCCACATCCCCTAGACTCACTCCCTGGCTATCTGAATTCCCTAAAGATTGTCCACTATCAACAAAAGTACCACTACCATTATTCAACCAGACCTTGTTTGCCTGACCATAATTAGCCACAAAAGCATCCAGGTCGCCGTCGTGGTCAATATCCCCTAAAGCAACAGCATAAGAACTGCCCAAAGCCTGCTCACTATTCGCGAAATAGCCGACACCACCCGCCACGGAGGCATGGAATTGCCATTGATACGGCGTAGCAGAAAATGCTCCTGTACTTTCCAGTACAGTACTAATACTAACATTAATCACTTCACCTATTTTGAAACTCATTGAGGGGTCAAATTGAATCATGTTGGCAATAGGTAGAGTGTATAATCCTGCATAAATGCCTGTTTTGTTGCCCCGCACAGTAAAAGTAGCTGTGCTGACAGTGCTACTAGAAATAGGCAAGCTGAAACTAGCACTTATATTGTTGGTTGTTGCTACATTTAGAGCATTGTTAATTGGATTGGTATTTTGTACGGTTGGGTTTTGAGCATGTACAGTCTCTAAATTAAAAAAGATACCACACAGCCGCAATCTTTTGCGGACTCCTTTAAGTGTTACTGTTATTATACATCCTATTTTTTTTAAGGCAAATTTATTATACTGCTTCTGTTTTTCTGTAGCTACTTCAGATATAGCAATGACTAAGTAGTTACGTACCAAAAATAGAATGTCTTTTATTGACAAATTTTTTCATTGGCATTACAATTAGATAACTTAAATAATTTATCATACATGGAGGAAAAATCATGTATCAAAAAATGCTAAATGTTACCTTATTTATCATGTTAATATCTGTTTTGCTAGTGGGATGTAGTACAGCAAGTGAGCCACCAACTATGATATCTGTGCTGCCAACACCCACTGAACCCGAGCCAACTGCAACGAAACCACCTACACCTGCGTCAGATGAAACTAAGACTGATGCTACCAAAGTATGTTTAGTTGCGAAAAGTTCGGTTGATGTAAATGGCTTTAATAAATTTATTTATGATGGCATGCAGGATGCTACTAAGGATTACGGACTTGAAAGTACTTATTTCATTTCCGATACCAGCGGTAATGTTGATGCTGGTGCAAGAATTCAAGATTGTCTTGATTTTGGAGCAAATATCATTATCACCACCTCTGTAGAAAAAGATGCTACTATAAAAGCAGTTGAAAACTATCCTGATGTATTTTTTATTGGGGTAGACCACTTTGTTGAAAATGGTCCGAAAAATTATGTTGGTGTTCAAACTCATGATGACCAAGTCGGATTTTTAGTCGGCTATCTAGCAGGTTTGGTCACTAAATCAAATATTGTGGCGGGTGTTTATGGAATCCCATACCCACCACTAATGAGATTCCGCAATGGCTATGAGCAGGGTGTCAAGTTAGCTGCTCAAGAACTCGACAAAGAAATTGAAATACTTGGCGTTTACCTTGATAGCTTTAACGACCCTGAATCAGGAGCCGCGACAGCTCTTGATTATATCGAACAAGGAGCAGATGTGATTTTTGGGGCAGCTGGTGCCACGGGAACGGGTGCCATCCTTAGGTGGAAATATAAACGGCGCCGAATATATTATCAGTAGTGCTGTAAAGCATGTTAACGTTGGTGTTTATGATATTATCTCAGCTATCGTAGAAGAAGATTTTGACATATTTCCTGGTGGTGATAATTACTACCTAAGTGTTGAAAATGACGGTTTATCCTTTACGAGTAAACATGATGCTGATATTCCTGATGAATTGTATGACAAGGTTGCAGAAATTGAATCTCAATTGGCAACAGGTGATATTTCAACTGGTGTTGACCCTGAAAGCGGCGAGTTGTTGTCTAATAAAAACTAATGCTATTATAATTATTAGTAAGCACATTTCCGAAGAATAAGGAGTTAAATATGCCTTCATTCAATCATTCGCTTTTGCAAGCAAGATTAAGTAGTGTACTTACTCAGCTAAATAAGTATAATATCCATTCAGAGCTAACCCTCATTATTAATGATAAAGATTATACACCCGATATTGTTTTGTATCCTAAACGAAAAACGAGTTGGTTTGATGATATTATAAAAATGAAAGAGATGCCATTAGCGGCAATTGAAATCATATCGCCAACTCAAGGCACGAAAGAGCTCACAGATAAATTCAAATTGTACTTTGAGGCAGGTATCCCATCATGTTGGTTCGTTCAACCATTTCCTAATATGATAGCTATTTGTACTACCCCTGAAGATATAAAAACATTTTCATCAGGCGATGTCATTGATGAAACTCTCGATATTTGCTTCCCGTTGAAAGATTTATTTGAGTAGAAAAAGAAATGAATATAAATCCAATGTATGTTATTGAATTGAAGGGAGTGCATGAATGTTACAATCCGATGAAAATGGTTTATTATCTAAACAACAAACTCTAATAAGCATAGGTTGGGTCTTAAATATCTGTTCGGTTTTGTTAGCGGTATTGCCCGTAGTCATTGTAGTAACTGTTGCCATTTATCTTTTCAACGGGCAAGCCTGTAACCAAGTGGTTAATCAAATGGATGCTCTTACCGATGCAAAAACCAATGAGATTCAACGTTGGCTAGAAAACAGCCAAGTAACTTTGGAATTAGTCCTAACTAATCCTGACCAACATCGGCTGATGAGTAACATTCTTCTTAGTCGAGGAGCAGTCGGTGCTAAAAGTGTCAAAGTCACAAATTTTTTAGCAGGGCAGTTGGCATTGCAAAACTGCTTTGAAGAATTTTATTTGTATAATATTGAAGGAAATATTCTCATCTCTACAAATGAGAATCAAGTAAAGGTCAACATTCATGACCAGAATCAACCTTATTTTGAGCCAAGTTTAGAAGACAAGTATATTCAACCTCCTTATTATGACTCCCATGCAGACACGTTAAATATCATAGTTTCACAGCCAATTTATCATGAGAGCGGTGGAATATTAGGAGTCATAGCTGGACGATTAAACTTAAACACCCTTTCCAATATCATGACTACTCGCATTGGTTTGGGTGAGACTGGTGAGACTTATTTGATTAGTGCTGAAAACAGCAACTTTGTTACTCATAGCCGTTTTGAAGACCATAACCCCACAAAGTCATATCACAGTTTGGGCATTGATTCCGCTCTGAATGGAAATAACAGCCATGATTTTTACAAAAACTATCATGGTAAAAATGTGCTTGGAGTGTACCGTTGGATACCCGAATTGCAAAGTGGCATGTTAGCTGAAATTGAATCGACAGAAGCATTTGGAGCAATTAATGGTCAAGCCTTCGACACAATGACCGTTAAAATTCGAAAGTTAATTCAAAGTTTAGAACAACATGCCAAAGAACTGCATGAAAAAAATGTTGAACTGGAACGCATGGACAAACTAAAAGACCAATTTTTAGCAAACACATCGCATGAACTGCGAACCCCCATTAATGGCATCATCGGCATTGCCGACTCGATGGTTGATGGGGCTACGGGAGATTTAACTTCCATCCAAGTTAAAAACTTGACAATGATTGTTACCAGTGGGCGACGTCTATCGGCACTAGTTAACGATATTCTCGACTTCTCCAAACTACAAGAAAAAACTTATGATTTACATCGTAGGTCAATTTCCCTCATAGAGATTACCGAAATTGTCCTAGCTTTAAGCCAACCATTGATTGAGTCAAAACCAATTAAACTTATTAATGCTATCCCCACAGATATTCCTGCTGTTTATGCCGATGAAAACCGTTTGCAACAGATTTTATTTAACCTAATCGGCAATGCCATTAAATTTACTGATTCGGGAAAAGTAACGATTTCAGCCTCTATTCTTGAGGTAGGGGTTTATGGCGATAAACCCTTGCACCACGGGGTGACTGAAAACATGTTGAAAATAACCGTTTCCGATACAGGGATTGGTATTCCCGAAGATAAGTTTGAGCAAATCTTCCATGCATTTGAGCAAGCAGATGGCTCGACTGCTCGCATTTATGGTGGGACAGGCTTGGGACTAGCCGTAACGAAAGAATTGGTTGAATCACATGACGGCACCATATCAGTCGAATCCACGGTGGGAACAGGCTCCGATTTTAGCTTCACTTTGCCTACTTCTGATGAACCACCTGAGTTGATTACAAAATATCTCACAGAATCAGGAGAGGAAAAAAGACTGTCAATAGTTGTAGAAACAGACTCCTTCACTGATATTGATACCCTAAAACAAGTCGAAGGTGATTTTCATATTTTGGTCGTCGATGATGAGTTGATTAATATCCAAGTTTTACTTAACCAACTATCATTACAAAATTATAGAGTAACCACCGCTACGAATGGCTATGATGCTTTGAAATTTATCAGAGAAGGCGAACATTTTGACCTAGTTATATTGGATGTCATGATGCCCCAAATATCAGGATACGAAACATGCCGCAAAATGCGTCAGTTCTATTCCTCGACTGATTTGCCAATCATCATGCTTACCGCTAAAAATAGGGTGATTGATTTGGTCACAGGCTTTGAAGCTGGGGCAAATGATTATCTGACTAAGCCATTCTCCAAAATTGAACTGTTAGCCCGCATTAAAAATCATCTGCAACTGACCGATATGCGTAAGTTAAATGCCAGCAAAGACCGATTTTTCTCTATTGTCGCACATGACTTAAGGAGTCCATTTTTGCCATTGATGGGACTGTCAGAACTCCTGCCGCAAATCATAGATACATCTACTATTGAAGAAATTAAAGAAATTGCAAGAGATATCCATGACTCTGCCAACAACCTTTACAACTTATTAGAGAATTTGCTCTCATGGTCACGGATGCAAATGGGACGGATGCCGTATGACCCCACTTCGATAGTGTTACAAAAAATTGTATTTGAAAATATCATGCTTTTATCCGCCAATGCCCACTACAAAAAAATTCTGTTGCAGGGCGACATTCCCGAAGAAATAATCGTGGAAGCGGATAGGGACATGTTAAATACAATCATTCGTAATTTGATTGCCAATGCCATCAAATTTACCTCAAGTGGTGGTAGTATTACCATTTCAGTAGACATGGTTTTGCTACCGCATAGTGTAGAACCGAATGAAAAACTTGTTGAAATATCGATTAGAGATACTGGGGTCGGTATTAGTAAAGCGGACAACGGTGAAATTTACTGTCCCGCCTGGTAAAATTGGCAAACTGAATTAAATCGCTATAATACTATGTAGGACAAGCATCTCGCTGTTCTGCCTATCGCTTACAGCCAAGATGGTTATGACACACGATTTTAAGGAGGCAACAATGCAATATCTACCGATTGGTCGGCATAGCTTTGATTACATCCGTCAAAATAATTTGTTATATGTGGATAAAACTGAATACAGTTACAAACTGATTACAGAGGGAAGTATTTATTTTCTTTCGCGTCCCAGGCGATTTGGTAAATCACTTTTAGTTTCCACATTAAAAGCAATTTTTGAAGGAAGGCGAGAACTATTTGAAGGTTTATGGATATGTCAACATACGGACTATAATTTTGAGCCGTATCATGTGTTGCATTTTGACATGAGCAAATCAAACATAGAGACACCTGAAAAATTCAAACGTTCTCTGGATATCCAAGTGAATTTACAAACCATTGCTTGACCATTTGACCACACCCATGCGAGATGAAATGAAAAATGCCTTGAAAGCATTTTACATTGCTATCAAAGCAAGTGACCAACATTTGCGGTTCATTCTTTTAACGGGTGTAACCAAGTTTTCTAAGATTTCAGTTTTTTCAGGCTTGAACAATCTTGTAGACATTTC
>NBMH01000249.1 GCA_002084875.1 Anaerolineaceae bacterium 4572_78
ATATATTTTATTGTGTCAACTAAGGAGACAAAAAATGAAAGATGAACGAATGATGATATTGCAAATGATTTCTGATGGAAAGGTTACGGCTGATGAAGGTGCCAAACTTTTAGAGGCAATAGGTCATGCTGAAAAGGCAGCTCAAAAGCCTTCCATTTTCAGAGAAATTGAGTGGATGATGGACAATGTTTTGCAGGATAATTCTAAAAAGGATGACCCTTCACCTAGAATGATTACTATTCCTCATGATTCAACTATAGTGATTAAACATGATGCTGGCTCATTAAAATTGTTAGCAAGTGACAATGATGAGTTATGTATCGAAGGTGTGTCTGCCCGTAATTATAAAATTCAGCAGGACGGTAATAGTTTTCAGATTGATGCGAAACGATTTGGAATTGGCATGACCGTTCGCATTCCAAAATTAGTGCGTAAACTTATTGTCCATTCCACTTTAGGAAAAATCACCACTGAAAATCTAGGAGATGCGTTAGATATATTAGAAATCAAAACTCATACAGGAAGCATTACAGCCAACATGCAAACCATTCACAGCGGAGTATATAAATTTACTTCTGAGGTGGGTAAGATTCATTGCTATCTAAGTCCTGATTCAACTTGTCATATCAAAGCTAACGTTGATATGGGAAATGTGAGTAGTAATCTTGCGTTAGAAACGATTGAAAAAGGAACAGGTCTACTAAATGGTAAATTGAACGATGGCGGAGCCATGGTCGAATTATCAACCCATACGGGCAAAATTTTCGTTGGTACTAAAACATGGTAGTAGGTTAGGCTTAAAAATTATGCTAGAATATCGTTTATTTATCTCTATAGATTTATCCGCCGATGTAAAAGAGTCTTTAGGTCAGGTGCAGGCTGGTCTGAAAACGGCTCAAAAAATTAAATGGGTCGCCCCTAACAATTTCCATTTAACGGTGCAGTTTTTAGGGAATACCCCAGCAAATAAGGTTGACCACATTTTGCATGCCTTGCAAAAAGCGGCTTCTAATGTCAAACCATTCCAATTGACATTAGCCAAACTTGGCTGTTTCCCCAATAAAAAACGCCCTACCGTGTTATGGGTAGGCATAAAAGGAGACACTGATACATGTAAAATATTGTTTCAGGATGTAGCAGAATCAATGAAACAGTTTGGATTCAGCCCTGATAAACGTGGATTCAAACCTCATTTAACCATTGCCCGAACATCCAAATCGGCAAAGTTGAAAGATTATCAGCATATCCAACTATTGTTGAAAAACAGTCATGTGGGACATGTTGCAGATATTTTTGTGACAGAGATTTGTTTGATGCGGAGTGTGTTAAAGACGACGGGACCTGTTTATACAACATTGGGTACATGTCCCTTGTAGAGACCTCGTCGGGTAAAAGGATGGGGTCAATAGCAGGCATGCTCCCCCAATCAACTACCTTATCCAATTGGGCATCAGGTGACAAGAGTAAGTTTGCTAAAACCATCGCCCCTGCCTTATGCGATGCATTGTATGGAATCGCCACATAATGCGTATTGGCAATCGTTCCTGTTTCAAAGATAAATGTGCGAACCGTATCAGGATATTCACCCTTAGCGATTTTATCAGAAGCTGTAGTTGGGGTATAATCCATGTTGAAATATATTTCTCCAGTGGCAAACATTTTTTCAATATCTTTATCTGATTCTGGATAAGTTTTTCCTTCTTGCCACAAGAATGGTTCAATTTCGTTTAATACTTGATAACATGCAGGAGAATGTTTATCAAATGTTGCCTGGTCGAAATCCCCTTGAAATTCCTCATAGCCTCCCGCCGCATCATAACAAATATGACGGACAAAAACAGACCCCGTAAAATCAGGTAAAGCCGAATAAGTAAACTTACCTGGATTTGCTTTAATCCATTCGATAAAAGCCTTAATCGTCGTGGGTGGTTCTGAAACTTTAGCTGTATCATAAGCTATCACTGCTTGGACTTTGCCATAAGGAGACTCATATCCTTCTACGGGATAACCAAAATCACTGGCAATACTGCGGTCACCCCAGTTGACATAAATTGTATTGGGCAGAAATTCAGACCAGGGGCCATACAATAATCCTTCTTCACGCATAGCACGATAGTTTTCACCATTCACCCATACCAAATCAATGGAACCATCGCTATCTTGACCCGCTTCTTTTTCTTCTCGCACTTTGTTGACAAATTCAAGTGCGTCTTTAACAGGTACCATGTTGAGCGTGACTTCGTACCGTTCTTTGAGATTATTGGCAACATAATCTGTTACCCAACCGTTAATATCTTCACTACCACCCCACATGTACCAATTCACGGTTTGACCTTTTGCCTCATCAAGAATATCAACCCATGTCTTACCGTCATAGCTGGGCGGTGGCACAGCTCCTTCGGGAGCTGTTTCAGTGATTGACGACGAGTCAGATGTCGTTGCTTGCGGTGATGTGTCTTCTGATGTTGAATCCGATGCACATTGCACCAACACAGGCAAAAGCAAAACCATTAAAAAAACAAAAATATGTTTGAACATTAGCTTGTTCATGTTTCCTCCTTAATATTAAGCATACAGTAAGTTATTAAATGATACTAAAGTTTAAACAATTTTCAATGGCATCACCTCCTTAAATAATATCATTTTACTTTTCTGGAATCGGCACAGTAAACTTGACCATTGTGCCATGCCCATATTCGGACTCGACCCAAATCTTACAGCCATGCTTTTCGACTATAAGTACTTAGATAATACGTCTATCTTCTCACGTTGAATTTCAAACATGCGAGCCTCTTTTTCGGCGATAAGTTTCTCATGCGATTCGACCTCCTCCATGAGACGTTCCTGTTCAGAGAAATGCAAGTTTGGAATAAGTAAAGATGCATATTGTTTGGCATTGATGTTTGGAATTGTTACTTGGCTTTGTATATTTTTAACCCATGTTTGATACGAACCACTTTTTGTTACCAAGTTCAAAAATTCAGGCATGAGTTTATTTTGAATTGGCTTAAAACGAATCAAATACCCTGCATATATTGCCTTCGGCATGCCTTGTAGGTAAAGGAATGTTTTACCCACACTTCCAGACCGTGCAAAAAGAAAATCGCCATGTTGCAAAATATATTTCTCATCCACATGTTCAGCAGTATGCCAATCATGCAATAACCTGCCATGTTCGTCAATATCGGTGATTCGAATATAGCGATAATCTGTTTCAGGATTACCTGGTATCGCTTTTTCATTTGCTCCATATTGAGGGTGTTCGCATAATTCACCCAATGCAATTTTATCATGGCGTTCATACAAATCATTAGCGATTTTCACAATCGCCTCACGAGCCGACTCAATCGCCTCCATGCATGTTGCTTCTTTCGTTTCAAGGGCTTGCATGTCCTGCACGATTTGCACTTGCACTTGCATGGGTGGCAATTGCCAACATACCGACTTGCCCAACTGTTGCACCGTACATGGCGACCAAAACTGTATCCACTGGAAACAATTTTGCCGATGAATTTTCCATGCCCAATTGGGTGATAAATTTTTCTGCTTTAGTAATAACCCCATGCCAAACTTCACCACTATTTATCCATGGGATGTCGCCATTTTCGTAATATTCAGTGACGGTACTTAACGGTGTGCCACCCGATGAAGTTTTGCAAATATCACCGATTCGAACAATCTCCCACTGCGACTCGATTTTCTTAGCCTTCGCATGCGGCGAAAGTGAAATCTGTGTTTCAAAATACGTCCTTCCAAAATCAAAGCAATCAAGCAAATCGACTTCTTTGACATGCTTTTGCAAGGCTTCGGGAATATCGGCATCTGCTCCCAAAAAGGCATGCTTAATCAATGTATTGATTTTTTCGGGATTGTCAAAATCGCTTTCATCATGGAGCATGGTGCGATGATTGCCCTTCGCATCACGAAACATGACCATGCCCGCCTGTCGCCCCCCTTTGAACTTGTAGCCCAAAAATTGGCGTTGCTTTTTCATGCTATTGCCTGATTTGATGATAAGCGTTTTTTGTTCTTGGGCAAGCAGATAGTAATAAAACTTTTCATGCTCAACTTGTAGCACTTGGTTATAAAAATGGTGGTTGAGTTCTTTTTCCTGTTTCGTCTCATCCCATGCCTTAAATTTTCTACTCTGTTTAAGGTGCCACAAATGTTTGATAATCCTCAAAGTTCAAACCAATGTGGGCAACATAATTTTTGTACATAGTTTCAGTATCAGCAAAATCAAGGTGGCGAGGAATATTACGCAAAATAAAATCACGGGAAACAAATCGATAATTGGGCTTATCCCAATATTCACGCTTTTGCATGAACAAAACAATAGTGTTTGTGCCAGTTGCCATGAACGTCGCCGAACCGAATTCGACAATTGCTTTGATGTGAAAATTCTGCATGATAACTTGGCGGGCTTTGGTATAAATTCCCGTATTGCTCAAAATCGAGCTGGGCAGAAAAATAGCTGCCATGCCGCCGTCATGCAAAAGTTGGGCAGTGCGTTCCACAAACATTTATCGGTCAGGTGCTTAAAGACATCAAACTTTTTTGCCAAATTGCGAATATGCGGCTTAAAGCCATGAATCGAATAGGGCGGATTGGCAATGACAATATCATAACTTTTGGCAAGGTTATCATGCGATTCCAAGCCATCGCCAAAAATGATATTTGCCTGTCCATCGCCATTCATAAAACATGCTACTTTGGCAGTGCGGGCAAGACGATAATCTTTTTCCACACCGTAAATATATTCATGCGTCCAGTCAATTTGTTGATACAAATCGATTTTTTCATTAACTTCTGATTTATAATCTGGGGTCAGACTTCTGACGATTTTCTGTAAAGCCTCAATCATTTCGGTCAAAAAATGTCCGCTACCACAAGCATAATCCATGACAAATGGTAGAAAACTGATTTTTCCTTGTGCCAGTTTTTCCATGACCATGTGTCGTAAAGGTAACGAATTTACCATGAAACGAGCAATCGGAATCGGCGTGAAAAACTGCCCTTCGGATTGCTTATAACCCGCATCGAGAAGCAACTCAAAGAAATTGCCAAGATATTGCTTTTGAGCCTGATTGCCATTATCTTTGGTAAAATCATAACGAAAACGTTTGCCTTGCAAAAGGGTGATAATTTCATTAAGCACTTTTGCATTTTCCAAAAAAAGTTTTTCGTTATGCACCTCTTTAAACGCAAATTCGTTGTTACTATAAAATTTCAGTTGGCGAAACATTTCCCTGATTCGATTTTGAGCTTCTTGTTCGGGAAAGCGATTCAAAACATGGTCAATTTCGGAACTGGTAAAATTGACAATGTCCTCTTTGAGATAATCTTGCATGCCTTGTGCAAACAGATTTTGCAACCGTTCTTGAATTAGCTCAGGCGTGTCTTTGCCTTCGATAATTTGAAAATCAGTAATTGTATCGTACCCTTTTTGTTCGTCTACAATTTTGCACAAAATCAGAGAAATAATGCGATTAAAGGCATTTGATTTGTCACTAATATTATTATGCCGTAGAATTTCCTCAAACTGATTGAAAAATTTTCGTCCTTCATCATAGTCAAACGGTTTCAAATCTTTTTGCTTAATCGGCAAAAGTTCAGGATTGTATGCTTGTACATCCGCATCAAAAATGCCATTTGGGGCAAAATAGCCATTGAAATTTTCCAGCCAAGCGGCATGAAAATCATCTTTGGTTTTAGCATCACGATAGGTTTTCAGGTCATGGCGTTGCTGGTTTTCATCAGCCTCGTCAACTAATTTGAGGGTTTCAGGGCGGTCAATCATGCGGATAATGCGATTTTGATATATGACCTGTCCTTCAATTAATGCCGATGAATATAGGCACAAAAAACGAGTGTTTTTATCCTGCTGCAAATATGAAAACAACTGCCCGCCGTCATTAAGCATGCGTTGCTGTTCTTTTTCAAATTCCTTACCATGCGTTTTACATTCGATGATTATCAGCGAATTACTGTCATGGTCAAAGATAGAAATATCTGCTTTTCCTCCTTTCGCCGAATGTCCTAATTGCCATTTGCGTTCGAGCATGAGATGTTGTGGTTTATAGCCTTTTTCGAGCAAACGATTGACACATTCCAAAACGACAAAATTTTCATCTTGGCTAAAATTCGTGGTGGTATTATCCCCCGTATCAATCTCTTTGCCGTAATCAATTTTGCCATGCTCAAAATCAAGCCGAATGGCATAATTTTTATGTTGCTTATAGCGTTTGATAAATGTAGTTAGGTTTTCATGCTGAAAGCCTAGTGCTACGATAAGACCAACCAGCCCCAGAGGGAGGGAAGCTCCGACCTTGCCTGTGGGGGAGGAGGTTGGTGGCTGAACCGTTACTAATTTATTAATAATCATCTCTTTTTCA
>NBMH01000103.1 GCA_002084875.1 Anaerolineaceae bacterium 4572_78
AATAAAACGCCCCGCTCTAAGTTGCGATGATAAAAACCGACACCATCTCGATGTTTGAGAGCAGTTCGATTGGCGACGTTCAGAAAATCATCGAATGGTGGCAATTTATTTTCAAACGATTTAAGGTAATCTGTAAGTGTAATAACTTTCATTGTAATTTATCCCGAATTTTTCTCCAACACTGCCCAAAGTGTACCCGCAAAAAAATCTGCTAATTTTATATTTCTAGTTTGATGTAATATTGACCCAAGTATATTCAATAATAAACGTTTTCCAATATGGCGGTTTTTATCACTGCCATGGTTATCCATTTGAACAACTTGCATGTAATTTTTTGCTGCTCGATAGGTAATAAATTGTTTGGCCTCTTCATTTGAAAAAAACCACTTATGCCTATCTCGTGGTTTTTCAGGCGGTAAACCATAAAATTTTAAGGGCTGATGTGGTGTCTTATTACCAAATAACATTACGTGAGCAAAACTTGCCCATGGATTTGGCAATGAAATAATGACATATTTTTTGCTGATTCGACACAGTTCGTCAAAAACATCATGAATATTGTCTACATGTTCTAACACATCCAAACATAGCACACAGTCAAATGTGTTATCAGGAAAAGGTGGACTCCCTTTTTCTAAATTGACCACTGAATCAGGATGTCCTCCCAAATCAATAGCCCAATACTTGGCATCGGAAGGTAAATATTGCTTAAGATGCCCTTCATCACCACCGACATCGAGAATGTATCCCGACAAAATAGATTGATATTTGAGCCAAACATATTTTGATTTTGTTTGGCGGTTAGTATAACGATAGTTAGTGTGAAATTTATTCATGATATTGGTAAAGCAGTTAAGTCATGTAAAACAGGTAAATAAAGTTCGTGATAATACCGAGCAACAATATGTTTCCAATCATACACTTGAATAGTCTCTAGACCGTGTTTAATTAGTTTTTGGCGAATGTCTTGATTTTCAATGAGATAAGCCACATGCTCCGCCAATGTATTTACATCTTCGGAATCGGCTAAAAGCCCATCAAACTCATGGTGAATGACATCGGGAGCTAACCCAACCCGTGTTGAAACGAGAGAAATACCCGATGCCAATGACTCTAGTACTGATTTTGGTCCGCCTTCTTCACGTGAGGTCATTAGGTAAACGTCAAGAGCATTATAATAATTAGCTACCCGATGATAATCAGTGAGAATAACATGTTTGTATGGAATACCTAATTTCTCCAAGCCTTGTTTTACATATCCCCGAGCAGGAGCTGTTAATATAATAAACAATTTGTATGTTTTATGCAAACGCTCAATCACTTTTAAGAATATATCTGGACCCTTAACAAGCTTAGGAGTCAATCCTTGTTCCCAACCACTGCCATCTTTTTGAAAAGAACCAATACAAAATGCATCATCAGGAACACCAATTTTATGACGAATCTCCAAACGTTTTTCTGCTGAAACAGGCTTAAAAATTGAAAGGTCAACACCCAATGGAATAAGCACAACTTGTTCAGGTGTTGCTCCCCAATGAAGCAAACGTTTTTTCATAATGTGGCATGCCGTTAAAATACGAGTCGGGATGTGCATGTGATTTATTAATAAATCAACATTTTTCTTGAAGTTCCCTTCACGATTGCCATGAAATACGGTGATGATAATGGTATTATGACGATTGGTGGATGTTGTTAAATAATTAAGAAATACACCAAGCTCACTGTAATGAACAATTTGTCCCGCTAACCAATCAGCTGTTGAGGTAACATTGGCAGACCAGTGATATTGGCGGGTTATTTCAGTAACTAGGGAATTTCCAATTTCATCTGTTACCCAATTAGCATTGGGGGAAACATAATGCAATTTTGGAAGATGAGCCATGCCCAAACGTTTACGTACCAAATACAACATGGTCAAATGTGCATTTTTTAAACGATTATTCACAATGTTTAGAGAACGGTATCTAGGTAAAAATCGCATATTCATGGTTTAATCACTTGCCAGCCAAACGTATTTGCCTCCAGTATTTCTAAAATTAATATCACAGCCCATGTTAATAAAATGGTACCATGAATATCACTTTCTGGCAAACCATGCGAAATGTTAATATTATAATATCCTTTCTGACTCTGACCGATGTAATAGGAAAAACCACCATCGGGATTATAATGTTTCTTAATCATGTCTAAAATTTTCAGGCAAAGTTGTGCAACATCCGCATGATGATATTTTGTTTGTTGCAAACAGCGATACAGTACATAAATATAATCGACCAAATGACAACCACTTGAGGAAGGTAGTTGTTGCAAACAAGTATCAATCAGCGTTTCAGGGTAATGAATCGGTTCATCTAGCCAATCTAAAGCAGTTAAAATTTTCATGGCTCCATTAATCAATTGTCCATAAGCAGGTGAAGTTCCTTTGAAATAAGCCCCTGTTTGTGCATCAGCCATGCTTTCAAAAAATTGATGACAAACATCTAACAGATTTTGCACTTCCGTTTGAGGTAGGAATTTAGGGGACTCATTGATAATAAAAACAACTAATGCCGATGAACGTCCACCTGCTCCCCATGGTTTAGTCCAATCCAAATTTTGCAGATAGTTTTTCACACCATTAACTGTACTTGGAAATCCGCGATAAGGATACGTGGCGTATTCTCCTACTTCTGCTAAAGTGGCAATTGCTTGCTTGGTTTCGGCAATAATCGTACCTCGACGATTAATTAAAGTATTGTGTTTTAACAATTGTTGTGGATGGCGTACAAATGGAAGGACATGACGTATGAATTGCTTTGGATGGCGAAAATAATTATAAGCCTCATAAGTTGTAACAGGGTCTATAAATGCATGATGAAAAACGGAATTTTCGGTAGTGTTGTCATGCACTTGAAAAGATTTAATCAACGATGCCCATGTCTGCTGTTCGG
The DNA here is from genome assembly GCA_002084875.1 of Anaerolineaceae bacterium 4572_78. GTDB lineage: Bacteria > Chloroflexota > Anaerolineae > 4572-78 > 4572-78 > 4572-78. The sequence goes on from NBMH01000103.1 coordinate 2,931, forward strand.
TTATGGTGAGGTTTTGCCATAACCCCAGCATGTAATATAATTTCATGCCAAAACAACTGAACCCCAATGATGCTTTTTTGCCTAATTTTGTTGCCCCTTGAACGCATGGAGAAAAACGCCCTATCTGATTAGGATGAGCTAATGTCTGTAGATATTCAGGCAATGTTTCGTTTAGTTGTGTCAGCCATTTTATTTCGTAATTCGTTGCCATAATTTTCCTAAACGATTTGGGATGAAAGCCCTAAGTATTGTTTTATGGCTTTGCATCCAATCCCGTTGTTTTAGTAATGATTCTCGTTTATCCAACAATTCGGTAAACATTGTGTAATAGTTGGTGCATGTTTGTTCTGCGGTATTAGGATAGTCAAGCATTTTTTTAACCCATTGTGGATAAGTGGTCATCATTTCGTTTAGCTTTTGTTCAAAATTATCAGGGTTAAATGAGATGCCAAATCCATGACAATATTCAGGCATACAACCGCTTTCTCGATAGAGTAACGGCAAACCACATAATGCTCCTTCGTTTTGATGATTACCGCCTGGTTCATTTTGAGAAGCCGTTAGATACACATGATTTTGTCGAATAGCATTAGCCAGTTCATGCCCCGACTTTGGTTCAATATATGTCGAATTATGAAAGCGAAATCCTTTTGGCAAATTGCCGATGTAGGTGAATGAAATAGTATGTTTGTATGGTTCAGTGGCTAATAATTGGTCTAAACGTTCATATATATCAAATCCTTTTAACCAGCTGCCCCCCCAATGATGTGTAACTAATTTGATAGAGGTTTTCCTATCCCATGCGTGATAGCCAATTGGATTAAAAATTGTTTTGTCTGAACCATTGATGATGACCCCATGAGATTTATAGCTAGGTAAACCATGCTGAAAAAATAATGTTTTCAGCCATGTAGAAACAAATACAGTGTGGTCAGCACATTGATTTGCCTTGATGAGAATGTGATTAACATGCTGAGTTCCTTTACGTTCATCACATTCATTAATCCGATGAACCACGATTGCTTGCCGATTTCGTAAGAGTAAATAGCGAATAATTTCTTTATCAGCATAAGCCGAAATTTTTAAGTTTACTCGCGGCTCTGCCAATAAAATGAGGTCTAAATTAGGGTTCCGTAAATCAAAGGTAACATCAACTTTTTGTCGTTGTAGGTAATCCACTAACGCTTGACCAAATTGATTTCCACCACCCCATGGACCCGATTGTAAATTCATACCAATGCTAATTTTCATTTTTTAATCGCCTTAATACCAAAACCTGTGGTAAATGCCGATAATAGTGAATTGGCTCGTACATGAGGCTTCTGTTCATGTCTTAAAGCCATCTCTTGTAAAACAGATGTGAATAAGCTTGAGGAATGAAGCATAATTCGTCCAAACGGTTTTGGGTATGTGATTTTGTTGAGATAAATTTTACAAAACCCAAGCATCACCGAATAAAACAGCCCTTGATGTTCGATTGTTATATCCTGAAAACCAGTTTTTTCGAGATGATACTGCCAATAGTGATTCGTATATCTGCCAAAATCATACGGGTCACCATGAATATGATACAAGAAAGGAACAGAAATTAACAGGATTCCATTTGGGCGTAGTACACGATATATTTCTTGTAAAACATGGATAGGATTAATCACATGCTCAAGCAACTCAGCACAAATGACACCATCAAAATAATTATCTTTACATGGAATATCAATAGCATCTGCTTGGACATCAGGATGTTTATCTACAGTAAGATTAAAACAGGTGACATTTAGATTGTAATGCCTAATATCAAATTTTCCCCGCTTACGGATTTTGTGTCCACCTAAATCCAAGAAGAGTCCTTCTTGTGGTAATTGTGGTACATAGCGAAGGAAAAAATCATCCACAAAAGAACGTCGCACAGAATAACTTAGTCGTTTGTATTTTGAGTGCTTTTTTATATTTGTCATAAAAAGTACCATTTATTATTTACCAATATATCATAGTCGTGCAACGGCTTGCCATTGATAAAATGCCTTGCTCCAACGAGAAACAATATAACTGATTACAATCCCTAGTATACCTAAGCGAGGGATGAGAAATGCAAATAACCCCAATTGTAACAGGCTAGAAAATGTGTTAGATCGATAAATTGTTTGGATTTGTTTACGAGCAAACAAAGCTCCGTTAAAAAAGGAATTGGGTAAATTAAAAACAAGAGAAATCATTAGTAACTGTGCATACTGTATTGACCCAAGGTACATTTCGCTATAAAGTAGCGGAATAATAATAGGTATTAGAACTACAATAGCTAAAACACCTATCAAATTTGCTATAACCAAAACCAGTAGGTAATAACGTGTACGACGAGTATAAATTCGTTTATCTGGTTTCTCTGCAATTTTGGGCATGACTAAAGTGAGCATCATTTTCATAAGGTTTTTTGTTTTTTGTGGTAGGATGCTAGCAATACGATAAATTGCTACATCTGTAAAACCTAGTGACAATCCTAAAACTATACTATCAACATATAAGGCAATGATTGGTATAATTTGTGCCCATGTTAGTGAACGTCCATAAGCAACCATGTCGGGGTCAGTAGGTTTTTCCATTGCTTGTGGCTTAGCTTTGTAGTAATAACATACATAAAACACTAAACCTGACGCACTAACAATAGTAACAAATGACAGTAAGCCTAATTGTAACCACAATGCTAACAAAATAGCACATGTGTTGACGATAGTCATGCCTATTGTAATAATACTTGAAACATCAAAACGTTTTAATCCCTTAAAGTACCCGACAATCACTACAAAGTATACCGTAACTGGTTTGAACAATGCAACAATTGCAAAAGCAAATAATAAATCGGAATAGCCATTAAAAAAATAATAAACTCCTATGCCTATTATTCCAATGCTGGCTAAAAGCCCCCATCGAAAACGAATTTGAGCTGCTTGGAACAATGAACCTAAATTTCCACGAGCAACCGTTTCTGTTAATGCCAAATTTATGCCAGGCAATGTTAAAATATTCGCAATATTGGCTGCCGCCAAAATAAAGGTGAATTGACCATACACTTCTTGTTCTGCAAGATTGGCAAACCCAATTGAACGAATAATTCCCATCGGATAGACAATAAACAACGAAAGCAAAAGCCATGAGCCGCCTTTGATAAAATAGCGTACATCTAATCTTAAATATCCACTCAATTTTGCCAAAAACAGTTGAATTGATTTCTTGAAATTAGAATCTACCATAATTGATACAGATGTTCAGATAAGGTTTTTATAGCCAAAAACAGGCAGAAGGTCATGCCGAATTTTGTCATTAAGATAAGCTATATCAGAGGATGATAAATATTCGGTAAATCCTCCTATTTTTCCTTTTCGGACTTTGAAGCTCTCAGGATCATCAGATGTTATAGGTTTCAGGCGTTTATTATCACTTAATGTACTCATTGACATTTTACGCATGTTGTCAAATTGTGCATATTCAAGAGCCTGCTCAACAGTATTATCTAAAATATTTTCTATGCCTACAAATTCTAAAATGTGTTTTAATTCCGTCTTGCCATCATGATGTAAATCTTCATATTGTATTAAAAGAAAATCTTTGGGTAAATGACGATATGTGTAGCCATCATTCATAAAAGAGATGAGTCTATCAATGCCCCAAGCAGGGTGCTTAATAAAATTTTCTAGGGAATGTTCTTCATTATTTCGACGAGTACGATGAAAAAAATATGAAACTAAAACATCACGTGGGTCTCTAACTAAAAAAATTACTTTCTTGTTGCGAAATTTAGTTGCATACCATTTTTGAAAATCAATGTGTTCTTTAGAAATTGATACATTCAAATGAGTAAATCGAATCCAAGGATGTCTTTTACCCGCCGCATGAACAGTAGCAATTGGGTCAGAAACAAGTTCATAAGATATGTTAAAGTGAACTGCTAGTGCTTTTGCTAACATAACTCTTAACCATGTTCGGCCAGATTTGGGATAAGAAACAACATAGCAATCAACACGATAATGTTTGTATCTTTGTATCAATTCTTGTGTGAATGACATTTTTTCTAAGTTACGCACTGCTACTGCTTTTAATCTGTTAATCATGTTTTTCCCATTATTTTTTTGAACCAGTAGTCGTGACTTCCAATCACGCAACTTTGCAATTGGAAATTACTGTTACAAAATAGATTTATATCATTCAACTATTTTTTCCAAGCCTGTTCGGAAATTAACTTGATTTTGATAGCCTAGCACTTCCTTAGTAGATGTAATATCAGCTTGTGAATGTTTAATATCGTCTGGACGTGATTCCACATGAACTGGCACAATGTTGGTGCCAATAATATCGTTTATTGCATCTATCAATTTGAGCAAGGTATATCGTTCTCCACAGGCGTTCCAACCCTTCCCGCCGCCCCGGCGGTAGGTTTCTAATTGTTAATTAGCAATTAGATTGTTTTCTAAACGAAGCTTGGTTTTCGCTTCATCTAGTGAGACTTGGTTATCGTCTCAAGATACGTTGAATATTTTACCTAATCAACGGTTACTTACTAGAACCACCTATATTCAATTGTCAGGTACAGTTTAGCAGGAAATATCATTTATGGCAAATTCGGCTTTTTTTTAGAGAAATTGATTTTGAGACTAAACATAGTCATGATAGTCGCCGTTTCCTTATGGAACGGCGACCCCAAGCCCTTATATCCCACCGCTAAAACTGGTGGGTTTTACTGGCTTTTTCCATAAGAATTAAACAGCATAAAATTTTAGTAAAAATAGTGACATTCTATGAGATTGAGACGATTATTTGTTGAGCAAGATTCATGTTTTTTGTCACATTGATAAA
>NBMH01000104.1 GCA_002084875.1 Anaerolineaceae bacterium 4572_78
ATATTTTTTCCTTTGACAATCATATTAGCCAAATGGCTAGTTTGGGCATTAACTGTGTACCTTAACACTAAAGGAGACTATCAAAAAAACTAAATCTTTCCTATTTCATCAATATTCATCGTCGGTCAATCTATTTCAGGAGCGACAAAGCTTTAGCTTTGTCAGACAAGAGATAAATCTTTTGCCCTCCTTTTCATTCTTTTTCAATTTTATTCATTTTAGCATTTTATAGGAGATATAACAATGCAATCGCATTTTCGTACAATTGTACTTTTACTTAGTATTCTTTTTGTTGGACTATTTTATCTTCCCCCAACCGTTCATGCTACAGGAATCTGCGACAGCGTAACGGAAATCCCCCTCGCAGAATGTCAGGCACTCGAAGCGGTTTATAACAGCACAGGCGGTGATAGCTGGACAACGAACACCGACTGGATGCAAACGAATACACCATGTTCATGGTTTGGTGTTGAATGTGGCAGTGGGCATGTTACAGAATTAAGTTTGAACTATAATCGTCTTGTTGGATCCTTGCCCTCTGAAATTGACAACTTGGCTAATTTGCAAATCCTCTATGTTCATCATAACTTATCTCAGTGCTTCTTTCAATAAATTGAGTGCTTTGCCCCCTGAAATCGGCAATTTAAGCAGTTTGCAAACGCTCTTTGTGTATCAAAATCAATTGAGTGCCTTGCCCCCTGAAATTGGTGACTTATCTAGTTTGATAAACCTAGATATAGGTAGAAATAGACTAAGTTTGTTACCTATAGAAATTGGCTATCTCTCCAATTTAAAACATTTTCATGTGGATCAAAACCAATTAAATAATTTACCCACCGAAATTGGTAATCTATCTAATTTATACACACTTAGTGTGCCTTATAATCAATTAAGTGCATTACCAAGTGAAATCGGCAATCTGTCTAATTTATACACACTTGATGCATATGTTAATAATCTAAATGGTTTACCAGCAGAAGTTGGAAACCTTACTAATTTACTTGTATTAAGAATATATGGCAATCAATTGAATTCATTACCTAATGGGATTAGTAATCTTACGAGATTACGAGATTTTAAGATAAATAACAATCCCAACTTATCAGGTTCATTGCCGTTAGGTTTGCAAAACAATGCAGGCATGACTCATTTCTATTTCAACAACACCCAACTCTGCGAACCGCAAGATGCTGATTTTCAAGCATGGCTTGGTGGTGTGTCGAATGTGCAAGATAGTGGTATTGCATGCGAAATCACATGCTCCGCTGGTCAATTCAAGGCAGAATATTTCAACAATCAGAATCTTGAAGGGCAACCTGTCTATGTGCAATGTGAAAACGGCACAGGCATTAATTACGGTGGCACACCTGATTATGGCACCGGTGCAGATGATTTTTCGGTGCGTTGGACGGGTATGATTACCTTCACTGAAGGGGAATATATTTTTGACCCTGTTTCCGATGATGGTATGCGAATGTGGATTGATGATACGTTAATTGTTGACGAATGGCATGACCAAGGATTGACGATGTATCAATTCACACGTACTATGATGACAGGACAACATGCGATTAAGGTTGAATACTTTGATAACACTGCCAATAATTTGATAATTCTAAATTGGACTGAAAATAATAAAGTTTCCACCACATGCCCCGCTTCTGTGGGTCAATTATGTGCTGAGTATTATGATAACCATCATCTCAATGGTACACCTGTGTATACTCGAATTGAAACATTACCAATTAGTTATACATGGGAAGGTAATAGCCCTCATGCAAGCGTACCTATCAACCATTTTTCAACACGATGGCAAGGTAATCTTATTTTTACATCAGGTGTTCATACCTTTACCGCTACTTCAGATGATGGCATACGTATGTGGATTGATGGTGAGCTTGTTCTTGATGGTTGGGACGGTTATAGTACCATTGGTCGAACAAATGCAATAATCTTAACGGCGGGAATCCATGCCATTGAAATCCAATATTATGAGTATGGCGGTTCGGCTTATATTCAAATTGATGGTTTACCTACAAATAATTTAGTTGCCTATTACCCATTCAACGGCAATAGCAATGATGAAAGCGGCAACGACTACCATGCCACCAATCATGGTGGTGTAACTTTGGCAATTGACCGTTTTGGTAATGCCGATAGTGCTTACACGTTTGATGGCGTGGATGGTTGGATGGGCATGGATAGCTTAACCAACACATTCCAAACGGGTGATGCCTTTAGTTTTGTGGGCTGGTTTAAAACCAATCACACACCAGACATCGTTCATAGCAATATATTGTTTGCCGTTAATGATAAGAGTCAAACCACCTCAAATCTACAAAACATGTTTAGAATTGGCACAGGTAAAAATGGTGGAATATACTTATCTAACGGTAACGCTGACCCTGAATATGCTTCTGGATTTAATGATGATACATGGCACTTCTTAAGTGTAATGATTGATGGAAATAATACCTTGACAGCAACCGTTGATATGCAAACAGTTGCTAATATCCCTAATTTCCAAATTAGTTGGAATAGTGCCAAACAATATAGTTTTGGTCAGGAATGGGATACCAATGTAACATCAGAATATTGGCATGGTGGTTTAGACGACATTCGCCTTTACAACCGAGTTTTATCACTTGATGAAATTCAAGCCATGCATGAAAGCACCATACCCAAACTCATCAACGGCGATGCGGAAACAAACGCCTCTACCCCATGGGAATCTTTTATTCTTGATTTGACCACTTCAGACGATAGCCATGCAAGTAATCATGCCTTCCATGCTAAAGTACGAGATGGACATCCTGTGGGTTCAATCGGGCAAACGGTTTCAGGTTTCATTTCAGGGACAACAGTTTATGTGCGAGCATGGGTCAAAGCAACAACACTTGGCACCACATCAATCAAACTGATAGGACATAACAATGATAATTGGGGGAATATGCATGACCCCTACATTGAATTTATCCCGTATACCGATACATGGACGGAAGTTATTTTACCGTATACCGTTGACGAAACGGGTAATTTGCGAGTCGCTTTCTACATGGAAGGTAGCACCCCAATTTTAATTGACGATATTCAAATTAGCACCAATAGCAATTTGGACATATATCCAACTAGCGTTATCAATGGTGATTTTGAACAAGGTTTAGGTGGCTGGTATATCGAAGGTGGTGCCAATGGCATTATCCGTTTGGACGAAGGCTATAACAGTTTGTATAGTTTCTATTCTGAACAAGCCCGTACCACTGAACATGACCCTGCTTGGCGAGGTATTCGTTATCATCTAAGCGTCAATGAATTGGAACGCTATAAAATCCGTGCCATGCTCAAATGGAAAGATGCGGTGAATGTGCATGTCAAAGTTCGTTGGTTTGATGCTAATGATGATTATGTACCAGGACAGCAATATCCAATGAGCATGAACGATTTAGGCGATGGCAATTCCAATGGTTGGGTTGAGCGTTGGGGTTGGGTTAAAGCACCCGCCACAGCGACCAAAGTCGAATTGATTTTCTGGCATGGCATGGATAATCATCAAAATGTTACAGGCAGTAAACTGTGGGTTGATGATGTTACCTTTGAAGCAGAACCCATGCCCATGCGAACATTGGTTAATGGTGATTTTGAAAGTGGCACGCAAAGCCCTATGGAATATTGGCATGCCAATATTGCTTTAACGACCACCAGTCATACAGGTGATTTTGGTATTACAATCATTAAACCATCAGAATATGAATATGGTGCAACAGGGCATGATGTCATTGGTTTAACACAAGGTGAAAAGGTATATTTTACCACATGGGTAAAAGCGACCAGTGTCAACACAACAACCATGCGTTTGCGAACCCATAATAATGCTGAACTATCCAATCACACTGAAAAGTATGTACCTTTAGCAGATACATGGACTCAGGTTGTTTTACCACACACAGTCGATAGTTCAGATAAACTGCGAGCAATTATTGATGTATTTGGTAATGATGCTATTGTCGCCGATGATTTGCAAATTCATTTCACCCGTCCCATGAGTTATCCAACAACCATGCTCAATGGCGATTTTGAATTAGGCATGGGGGGGTTCTTTATCTTTGGTGATGTGGAAACTGATATAAGTCATGATGGTTCAACAGCATTGAAAACAACACAAACCTTTACTAGTGGAGAAGCTCACCATTGGAGTGGCATTAGTAAGTTTGTCATGGTTATACCAACCGTTACATACGATTTCCGTGCCATGCTGAAATCTCAAGATGCCACGCAACTGCACATGAAAACAGAATGGTTTGATGAAAATGGTCAATCCATTTCATGGTCTTCGCAGATGTCAGGGACAGACGGTAGCTTTGATTGGTCATGGCGTGGCGGTGAAGTCGAAGCCCCTGCCAATGCCAAGTATGCCCATATTGTGATTTGGCATGGCGTGATTAATAATGCGACTAATGTTCATGGTGGAGTTGTTTGGGTCGATGATGTGCGATTTGAACCCTACTTTAACACTGTCCAAGTCAATGATGAAAGTGGCATGCCAATGGCAAATGCTCAAGTCTACCTCAACGGCACCGATGTTTACACAACCGATGTCAATGGCATGGTTGAGGTCATGGGCATGCAAGCGGGTGATACATTGGTGGCTCGTATCATGATTGAAGAAGTTGCCTCGCCACGCCGTCCTGGTGATTGGGCACATCGGGTGTACCTGACCAGCTTGGATATTCCCAAAGATACGGAGCCTGTGCCGTACCTGGTAACGGATACATCTATAACACAGACATTGACGGTTAAGCAGGATAATGTTTTGCTTGGCTTTAATATAGTGATTGCTTTAGAATGGGATGCCACAGAGACTCAAATCAATGATATTGAGATGGGTTTTGATGAGGCAAATCGCTATTTGTATGATGTCTTGAATGGACAGGCGTTATTTGAAAAAATTAGCATTGTTGATAGGCGGCAGAACAAACAAAATCATCATGATTTATGGTTATCTGCTGATTATCGCTTTAAGGTCAGAAATGATTTGGATGCTCTCACACTCAGTGGCGATTTGATTCCTATGGGGATTACAGCTACCACTGATATTGAGCTAGAGGCAGTGTATATCGGGTCACATTTTGGTCGAAATCTGCGTGATGAAACCGATAATCGCAATTTTGTTAATTCATTGGCATATACCGCTTTAACCCATGAATTTGGGCATTATGGTTTTAGTTTGTACGATGCGTATGAATATACCGAAGTAGTGCATGCTTGTTTAGCAGAGATTGACCCAGAAACAGGTGATGACATGTTGGACGAAAATGGTCAACCTGTTTGTCAAACGGATCAGAATGGACAACCCATTTTGTTGTATTACGACCCACCTGATAATACCTTACCCGTTGTGTATGAAACATCAATTGATGGGCGATGTACTTCACCCAATATTCTCAATAATGGTGATGAATCAATTGAGGAAAATGCCTCAATAATGTTTGATGAACGGTTTGCTTCAGAATTGAGTATGCGGGTTGAAGGGGATCCAACATTATGGGAGAGTTATTGTGAAAATACAGAACAATATCGCTTGACAGGTCGCTCTGATTGGGAACAAGTTGAACACATGTATAGTGATACTCGCTGGACATGGAAAACCCCCGCCACATACGGCGGAGTGGTACCTGGTCCCAAAACAGTACCTGTTACTCAATGGAGTAGTACTATCATTGATAATGAAGCTCATCCTATGGCATGTGCTGTTCCAAAGACCATTCGTATTCAGTATAAGGATAGTGATAATCAATTGCAAGATGCTGAAGGAGTACCTATATATCTGAGAAAAGGTCTCTCTGGAGCTGTTATCTTCCAAGGCTATACCAAAAAAGAAGGACGCTTAACCTTGTTGGGTGCTTCTCTAGGGGACTTTATTTTAGTTCAGAATGATGATAATGTTAATTATCCTTCAGGCTCGGGACATAATTTTGGTTCGGGTTCGGGACATAATTTTGGTTCGGGTTCGGGACATAATTTTGGTTCGGGTTCAGGACATAATTTTGGTATTAATTGGAATCGTTTGTACTATCCAAGATATGTTAATTGTGGTACACAAGTTGCTTCAAAACGTCAAAAAACACATGCCGATGATGATACGATGCTATTGGAACCAGCACCATTAAATTTTGATTTAACGGTACAACCAATGAGCAATACCCATACAATCAAAGTCATTATTAAGCCTAATGTAGTTTTAACAACGACTTTATATGCTTTCATCCATCAAGAGGGCAATATTGAGCCGATTAGTACAACCCTAAGTTACGAATCAACAAGTAATACCTATTTTGCCATTGTTGCCTTAGACCAAAATTTATCCAAAACAGGTATGCTTGAAGCCATGACCATCTTAAATGATAATCCTATCATGATGTATCTGAATTTCGATTTACAGCCGATACAACCAGGAAGTAGTAATCGCATAGTTTCTAGCGATGGAAATTTACGATTGTCTATTTCAGGTAATAATGTGGTTGGTGATGGCGTAGTTGCAATTTCAAATGCTAGGGTATTTGTTGAAGAGCCGCCGTTGCGTGAAGTGATATTGAATGGTCCATACCATATTCAATCCTCATCAACATTAACAATGCAAGGTATTGCTAATTTGCAACTTAGCATATCGGATATGGATAGTCGTTTAGAGGATATTGACTTTAGCACGGCTCGTATTCATCACTGGGATGAATACGCTCAAGTTTGGCAACCATTGGCAACACATATCAATCTCAATAAAAATATAGCTCAAACACAAGTGAGTGATTTTGGGATATATGCTTTCATTGCTAAAATCAAGCCTGCTGTATTAACATTGACAACCAAAATACCAGGTGGATTAGTTATCACTGGTGCATTTGAAGTCGATCCATTGATTGGTACGCATGTCTTCACTGATCTGCTACCAGGAATATATCATACTAAAATTGTCAATGATGATATATTAACATTGAGTGAATGGAAGTTGCGGGTAATTGAATGTCAATCTCCCAACGAACCATCATTCATGACTGAGATTAACTTACAGGATTACACATTTGAAATCCCAGTAAAATTGGGACAAGCACTGACCTGTAATTTCTTCAAAGTAACTTTGAATGATGAGATTTATAACGATTACCATATCTTTATTCCTATTATTCTTAAATATTAACATGGGTTAAATTAAAGACCTTTCAGGTTCTTAAAAACCTGAAAGGTCTTGTATGAAACAAATGCTTACACGTAAACAGTTGGTCAACACCTTACAAAATCGTTCATTATCTCTAGTTATTGCTGATGCGGGTTGGGGGAAAACATGGTTAGGGCAACAGATTTTGACTAACATGGCAAACAAATATCCGTGTTGGTCACACATTTTTCATCAAAAAGCAATTGATGAAGGAGAATCCTTTTTAGTACAATTTGCTAATTTCTTAGCCGAGCATGGCAGACTTAAGCTACAACATTACCTCCAGCGACAACTTTATACCCAACAGGGAAAACAACTTGTTTGGGACATTGAGTTAAAAACCATTCTTACCGAATCGTTACATGACTTTGCTTGTTTTCTATGGTTTGATGATTTGCAAGTTTTATATCATGACTCATTGACAGAACAAATTGTTCGTTGGTTATCTCATAACAAGCCAAATCTAACACATCTGTTATTAACAGGTCGAAGTTATCCACCAGAATGGTCTAATTTATCGGCGGTGGTTAAACTAAAAGGATTAACCACAACTGAAATTCAGACTTGGTTTTCATCTGATTCCGATCTGGTACAATACATCCAAGAACCTACTCGGTTTGAATTGATAGAACAAGAAACAGAAAGGCATCCCTTATTATTAAAATTGTTTGTTATTTTGGTTAAGGCAAATCATGCTAAATTTGCATTAGAGTCATTCCAAAAAAGTCAACAAGCTACTAATTACTTAAAACCATCACTTGATGATAAAGTTAATGGTTTACTAGAGGGGATATGGCACCACGTTTTAGATGAATCGGAACATCGTTTGTTAAGTCAAGTGGCATTGCTACTCCAACCTGAAAAAACTAATTTAATTCAACAACTCAAAAAGCATGCCATAAGTAACATTGATGATATAATTAAACGGCTAGAATCATTCTTTTTATTACACTTGTCAATGGCTTCTATGGATGAGGAAAAGGAAGTCAGCCTTTTTCATGGTGTATTCCAAGAGTATATTCGCAAGCATATTTCCCATTCAATGCCGCTCTTCACTACCACAAATCAGCATCACTCGAAGAAACGGTTCACATATTGATTGACTATGGTGATGAATTATTGTATTTCTCACGACGCTTGGAATATGTTGATTTATTACAAAATATTGACATATCGGCATTATCGCATTCAACAGCAGAACAATTGCTTGAAAAACTAGGAAAAGCAGGTTTTTATCTAGGAGATTATGATGATGATGGAATAACATTGTCAAGCTATCAAAAATTGTGTGATTCAACAAACAACCCTAAATGGCTTTTTTATCAAGCCCGTGTCTATCGCTATCGTGAAAGAAAAGGTGACCATGGAAAAGCCGTTGATATATTAAAGCAGGTAGTTGTACAAGCCCAACAACAAAATCATCTAGTTTTAATACCACAAGCTCAGTTGGAAATGGGAGCAATTTGTGTTAAACTCAATGAGATACCTCAAGCTATTCAATTGATTAAAGAAGGTATGGTATTTTTTGATATTGATTTGCAGACAGCCGAAAATGCAAGTCTTGAAAATATCGAACATGCTTTTGATATTTCTGGTATCTCGTCGGAACATTACAACTCAATCGCATGGGGATTACGCCATGCGGGTTTAGCCTATGTCAGACAAGGTAAAGCGAATCCGACTATTGCTTGTTGGTATGCGGCGAAAGCATTGTGGGAAAAAATGGAGGATAACTTGAATGTAGCTGCAATGCACACTAATTTGGGAGGGGCATATCAATTATTTTCAATTAGTTTAGAAAAGTCCAAATATCATTTGCAAACAGCTCAGGTTATTTTGGAAGAACAACAATCATTATATGAATTGTTTCGATTGTACAATATGCTAACACATCTTTATATGACAAAAGGTGATTTTTATAATGCTTTGCAAACTTCAAACAAAATATTATATTTGACAGAGCAAGGTTTGGAAGTGAGTTTAGGACATGACCTCGAAACAAGAGGTCGTATTTACGATAGCATTGAACAATGGGAACAAGCAGAACATTTTTATAAGGAAAGTCTTAACTATGTGGCACCACAATTTAGAATTACAAGAGAAATATACCTTGCAGATATGTACTTAAGCTGGGGACGAAGATTAAAGTATAACAAAAAACATGCCATTGATAAATATTATACTGCTAAAAAACAGTTTGAGACTCTTTTGGATTTGGCAGAAGAAAAAGGTACTAGCAATGATGATATTCCCCGAATTAAATTAGGACTTGCTGAGGTGTTATTAGGTATTGTTTCACTTTCCAATAACGATGGAGATAACACTGTACTTGATGATATTCAGACAATGCTTGAACAAACTCAATCCGAATTTAGAACCATCTCGGAAGATAGGCAAGCAGAGTGGTGGTTCATACCTGCTCGAATTGATCGTGTTTGGGCAGAATATCATCGTTTACAAGGACATTTCTCGGAGACGGAAAGTTTACTTGAAAATACATGGGACAGTTTGTTATCTGATATGGTTGAAAATGGAGTCAACAAAGAAGAAATTTGGGTACTTGAAGCCCTCGTTGATTTAGAAAGAACAATGAAAGGAGAAACACATGACCATAATCAATCCGCAAAATAACGTAGAGTATAAAAAGATTTTAGCCGAACGTCTGAAAATCTATCAAGCAGGTGAGATTGAGTTTGAACCTGTTTCTTATCTAAAACCAGCCGATCCATGTATTGATGAGGATTTAGTATCACTCACTCATGAAAACCGTGCTTTGTGGGCAGAAATCCGTTATGATTATGCCAATAGCTTACTTGACCATCAATCTACTAATCGTCTAGAAAATATAGAAAAGGCTATTATCCATTTTCAAAAAGCACTTGATGGCGAAATAGTCAATGGTAAGCAAATTTATGGTTTTACCAAAGATGAATTTCCAGAAGAATGGGCAGCAGTGCAAAGTGGACTTGGTCAGGCACATGAGGAACGAATTAAAGGAGGACAAAACATAAATATACGAAATGCCATTCAGCATTATCAAAATGCCTTAGAAATATACACCGAACCAAAACATCCTATCGAATGGGCGAACTTACAAAATAATCTAGGTATTGCTTATGCAAAACATGCTGGTTTCAATATTCAAGAAAATCGTCAAAAGGCAATTGAATATTATCGTAATGCCTTGCAAAAATATATTGCCTTAGAACTTAATAACGAAACAATTAGTACCCACTTCAATCTATTTAACTTAGGATACGTTAATGAAGATTTGCTTGATTTGGCAATAGAATTTTATCATGAAAAGTTGACAGAATTTTCATCTAACCAAACAGAGAGAGCAATGTTCCACAATGCACTAGGGCGAAGTTATTTCCACAAGAAAATTTATCAACATGCCATTAATCATCAGCAACAAGCACTTGAATTCTACAAACAGCATACTCACCCCATCCAATGGGCAATGACTCACCACCAACTCGGCTTGGCGTATGAAGGATTACACACAACAAGCATGAACTCAAAATGAACGAAAAATATCAGACCTGCA
>NBMH01000007.1 GCA_002084875.1 Anaerolineaceae bacterium 4572_78
GGGAAACAAAATTGCCACGCAAAATAGATTACGAAGGAAGCAAATATCGTACCGAATTTTGGGAAAACCACAATCGTCGATATGAAGACTTAGCAGAACGAATAGCTCTTAAGGCTATGCTGACAGCCAGCCAGTCCATCAAGGGCAAACGGCTTATTGAAGTGGGAGCAGGATTTGGTCGCACTGCTGATATGTACGAAGGGTACGAACAAGTCATTCTAACCGATTATGCTTGTACTCAATTGGAGGAAGCTCAGCGATACTTGGGACATGATGACCGCTTTACTTTTGTAGTAGCCGACATGTATAACATGCCCTTCGCCGACCACATTTTTGATACATTGGTCATGATTCGAGTAATGCACCATGTGGATGATGTTCCTTTAGCATTGAAGGAAATTTGTCGTCTGATACATCCATCTGGAACAGCTATCATTGAACATGCTAATAAACGCCACTTAAAAGCAATCATTCGATGGTTATTCGGTCTCCAAACTTGGAATCCTTATGATTACAAACCACATGAATTTGTCGAACTCAATTTTGTTTTTCATCCGACCTGGTTGCGT
The DNA here is from genome assembly GCA_002084875.1 of Anaerolineaceae bacterium 4572_78. Taxonomy (GTDB): domain Bacteria; phylum Chloroflexota; class Anaerolineae; order 4572-78; family 4572-78; genus 4572-78. The sequence goes on from NBMH01000007.1 coordinate 570, forward strand.
CAGCAATTTGCCGCGGCGGGACTAGCAATAGAAACCAGCCGTACTGTTTCACATTTTCGTTTGTCATGGTTAAAAAAAATAATGCCACCTTATATTTTAGCCAAGCTTGACGGATGGGTACAACCAACAGGAAAGTGGATGCAATTTACACCTAGTATTTTCCTGCAAGCAAAACCGCAAAAATAATAGATTAATAAATTCTTACTTGACAAATTTAATTTTTCTGATATAATGTATTGTAGTTTTGCCTCGATGGCTCAATGGATAGAGCAACAGCCTTCTAAGCTGTGGGTTGCAGGTTCGAGTCCTGCTCGAGGTGCTACTTGATAAAATGCCAATCCTTCTAGTAGGGCGGGAAAGACAAACTAAAGTTAAGTATGGGATGCCGATTTTTTGATGCCGTAAAGCCGAGAAATCGGCAAAACTCAACATAGCTTTCGCTGGTATATTATATTGATCTATTAGCGAGTCTGTTCTTGCTGTCATAGATAACTTTACTTTTTTACCTGAAAGTGGCAATGATTGTGCATTACTATCTTTTTCAATTACTTGAGCTATTAACTTCTCAATGAAGTACCTTCTCAATGAAGTACCCAAATTTAATATTTAGTGATTGTAGTAACCCACCAATAACACGATATTTGATGGGTATAAAATGAATTTTTGATTGATGTTTGATGATATTTTTTTTAATATTTGATGTTTGATGATATTTTTTTTAATATTATCATCTGAAATTGTCTTTTGAATAATCTCAAAAATAGCATCTTGTACCAAAGACAAAACAGCCTTTTCCATAAATTATACCAACTCACTTTCTTTTTTCTTTCTTTCTTTTCGATACTTATCTGCAAATACGAATCGGATTTGATGGTAGCATGATGTTGGCGTGATTTTGAATACAATACCTGCCCGACATGCAAATATTGTGATTCGAGTAATAACCCAAATTTGACACGCGGGAGGTTTCGTTTTGATGGTGTCATGAGTAATTTATCGGAGATAAGAGACTCAGGAATCTGATTGAGACGGTTTTGAGTCAATGTAATATATTTTTGTTCACGTTCAATACCTATGTAATGGCGTTGCAATTTTTTCGCAACTGCTCCAGTTGTGCCTGTGCCAAAAAATGGATCCAAGACTATATCATGGGGATTGCTACTAGCCATAATCACACGATAAAGCAATGCCTCTGGTTTTTGGGTGGAATGAGCTTTTTTGCCATCAATTTTGAGACGTTCCGCTCCCGTACACAATGGAGTATGCCATACATTTTGCATCTGTTTGTCTTCATTTAGGTGCTTCATGGCATGGTAATTGAATGTGTATTTTTTTTGATTGCATGATTTCTTTGCCCAAATTAGCGTTTCAGTGGCATTGGTAAACCTTGTGCCACGAAAATTGGGCATGGGGTTTGTTTTATGCCAAAGAACATCATTCAAAATCCAGTACCCCAAATCCATCATGATAGTCCCCACTCGAAAAATATTATGGTATGAACCAATTACCCAAATTGAACCATTATCTTTCAAAACTCGCCGACAGCCCATTAGCCATGTTTTTGTAAATTCATCATAATCTGCAAATGAGTCGAATTTATCCCATGCATCATTTACCCCATTTACTTTTGTTTGATTGGGGCGAATAAGCTCATGCTGCAATTGTAAATTATACGGTGGGTCAGCAAAAATTAGGTCAACTGATTTTTCGGGAAGTGTATCAAGTACTTTTGTACAATCCCCATGTAAAACCACATCACATGGTAATTTGGGTTTTGTCATAATCTAAATCCTTTCATAGTAATCAGCCGTTGGAAACCCTCGACTTCTAGTCGTGGGAGGAAAACGGCTTACCTCACTTTCTCTTGAAATATTCTTTGCTACCGACCCATTTCTAGTGTGGGGTTGTTGACTCCGATTTTGCAAAGTATTTTTCCTTGATACGACACCCCGACCAATCGTACCATAACGGACTCACCAGTTGTCGGCGAAAGATTCATGCTCAATGGTTTATGATAATTGGAGTCAAAGAAAACAGTTTCTCCAATTGTCCCTTCGATTGTTAAACCATTTTCCTCAAGCGTTTTAATTAATCGTTTAGCAAGCCGTATCACATCATGTGACTTGACAGCCTTTCCTTCCTGCAAAAAATAATCCTGCATCAAAATTTGAATGATAGGCACAGCTGCCTCATCAAATAAACGCTCCATGCTAGTTTGAACCGACTCCGACACTTGTTCAGAAACATCGTTCCGTTCCCGCTCCAAAGCATGCTTGAGTTGACCAATCGTCTGGTCACGTTCTCGCAGTGCTAAACGCAATGTCTGGATTTCATTTTGTTGTTCAGGCTCCATATTCCAACTCCTATCATTCTATTTCAATATCAAATTCTCCAACTCTAATCGTAGGAATAGTATCAATCTCAATATCATAACGAAAACGATACCGTAAAATATGCTCAATAAATTTCAATGAACGCCGCATGGGAGTATACACACTCGTGTTATTTGCCAGAGATATAACGACAGGTAAATAACTCGGAACTGTTTTTGCCAAAGGCTGCTCAAAAATCGGCGGCACATCCATCGCCCGCAAATCCCATAGTGACATGGAAGCATTCGAATTTCCAATCGCCATAAAATCACCATTTTGTGAAATTGTTAGCGAAGTCAAAACTTTACCTTCAATTGGTATCGATTTCCACACATCACCATTAGCCCAATGTTGAATCATGACCAATCCTTTAGAATAAGCACTTAATAACAAATTTCGTTTTGGAAAAAGTCTGACAGCACGCGTTTGACCAATATCAACTTCTGAATGTTTTTTGGCATTAAATCCCCAACTATGCCTCCTTATAAAACGTTTTTGACGATTTAGTTGCCATATATCAAGATACCCATTAAAATTGCCCGCGACAAACTCCTGCCCATCGGGAGTAAACGTGCCACATAAAATTATTTTCATATCTGAATTATTACGTGAAGTACTGGCAATTTCGGATAAATCAGACAAGCCAAACAAATTAATACCACGATGAAAAAGAGCTATCTCATGTGGTGTATCCGAATCGGTATCCATAAGCGGAAACGCTACACCCCTTGCCCAAAAATCTAATTCCTGCCGACAAATTTCTGTTCGGCTGTTCACATCCCATGTTACCAATGTTTGGTCACGTCCTGTTGTCAAGACAGTGTTATCATCAATTGCATTAATCGACGTAACTGAACTGCGAAGTTGTCCCAACGTAAACTGCTCTCCATCATGCCAACCGTAAATGTGAACATCACCCCTTGATAAGCGAATCCGTTCGGTGGCAAGGAGCATGTTATTTGGCATGAACGTAACTCGCCCAATTGACCCTTTTGACATGCTCAACACATTTTCCATTTCACCCTTCTGAAAATTCCACAAGGCGACTTTTTTTATCCCCGTCCCAATGGCGATAATCGGCTGTGTTGGCGAAAATGCCACATCGTTAATACGATTCTTAACTTTAGCTGTGGCACATTTGATAGCAGGCTTGATATATTTCCTAACCTCTTTAATATCTGTGACCATGTCGTTGGTAACTAATTCACGTAAACTCACAAAAACGACTCGTTCATCACCGTGTTTTGGTTGCCAATCCTGTTCAGCTAGTGTTCGCACAATTTTGATGCTATGTATCAACGAGACTTCAAATACGAGTAACCACAATTTATCCCATGCCTGATATTCGATTAAAGTTTGCACAAAAAAATTAATATCATCATCGGTCATATTGTGAATATATTGATTTGACGTTCCCGATATTATGCTGATATAATCTTTTCGCCCCGATTTGCGGAGTTTCTTTCGGATATGGTTACGAAGTGCTAATTTTGCTTTTTCATAAACGCTACGGAGTATGCTATGGGTAAAATCAAGGGTTTCGTAACGTTCCCATTGTTCCGTCATGAAAAAAAAGATGGCTTGCTTTTGTGGGACACGAGGCAGATAATCTATTTTTGAAATTATTTCGTAGGCAATCTTATCGTTTTCTTCAATGAAGGCATCGAATAATGCATCTTTGGCGGCTTCTTTTTCGAGATTTAACAAAACAGTTCGAGCCTTTTCAGCAAAATCAGCATGAGTCTCACGACATACTTTTAATAGGTGGGGTACAATTTCAGCACCTTCCCCAAACAACATGTCTGTCTGATTAAGATGAAAAATAACTAAGGTGCGAACATCGGGAGGGCTTTGAGGCATATAACCTGCTTCGGTGATGATTTCACCTAAAAATTGGTCGTACTTTTGATACTGCCATATCCAACACAGATATTCGATGGCACGTTGGTTTTGTAAGCGGGCTAATACTCGCCTAGCTCGGCGAGCAATAGTTGGGTTTTCATCATGACATAACTCGTACAAGGGGTCAACGATATGCCAATTTCCTCTATACAATTCTTCAAAACGACGAGCTTTTAATGCTGTCAGTATTCTTAGTGACATAGGTTCACTTGCTATCCAACGTTGTTTACGTAATAATTCTGATAAATCATTATTTTGCGTATCCGCCCAAATTTGGCACACTTTGTCAATACATGCTTGACTGTGCGACCGTTGCAACATTTCTTTGGCACGCCGACGGATAGAGCCATTAGGCGATTCTAAAAATGCCTCTACTAACACTACTGTTGAATCAGGCATGTTGTGTTGGTATAACACGTTCATTGCCACTGTAGGTATATAACCTGTACCAAATTTGATTGGATCAAATATCAAACCACGTAGTTCATCTATCCCAAACGAATGAACAGTGGAAGGTTCTGTATATTGTGCAAATAAGTTCATGATTATTAATTAACATCAGATAGACCTCTGCGGTCTAATCATCAGTTTAATTTGAGTTTTGATTCCTGTTCTGGGGTGAATCCATGGAATCCCCAACTGCCTCCTTCTGTCATCAATGGAACAAATTGATTAACGGCATCCTGCACTTCACCAAATGAAGCCGATTGAGCTCGTCCTTCACGTAGCCATGAACGTAAACGCTCAATTATTTCACGTTGTGATACTGAAAGGGGAACTAATCGCCTTAATGATGTCATAATATCTTGGGTGGTAAATTCACGTTCTTCATTAAAGCCAATGTACATGGCATCAATAATTGCCTGTTCGATTTCAGCTCCGACATACCCTTCAGATAACAATGCCAATTTAGAAATATCGTAATCAATTGGCAATCGGTGGCGTTTGCGGATATGAACGTTACAAATTTCCATTCGTTCATCTACGGTTGGCAAATCAAGGAAAAATATTTCATCAAAACGCCCTCGTCGCAATAGTTCGGGGGGTAGATTAAAGATATTATTCGCCGTAGCTACCACGAAACATGGAGCCGTTTTTTCTTGCATCCATGTCAAAATCGAGGCAAACACACGAGTACTGGTTCCACCATCTACAGCCGCTTGATAGCCGAGTCCTTTCTCTACTTCGTCAATCCACAACACACATGGAGCAATTGTCTCTGCTAGACGCAATGCTCGGCGGGTGCGTTCCTCTGACTCACCGACAAGATTGCCAAATAATGCTCCCATGTCAAGCCGAATAAGTGGAATCTGCCACAGGCAACCAATCATTTTTGCTGTGAGACTTTTGCCTGTGCCTGGAATCCCAATCAAAGCAATTCCTTTTGGAACAGGTAAACCATAGTCGCGGGCTTCTTGAGTAAATGCCCGTTCGCGCATGCGAAGCCATGCCTTTAAGACTCCCAAGCCACCAACATCATTTGTGGTTTCAGTTAGAGAATAAAATTCAAGAGCCTCACTTTCGCGGATGATTTGCTTTTTCTCTTCGGTAACCAACTCGATATCACGGTCATCAATCATGCCATTACGCACAATCGCTTTAGCAAAAACTCGTTGTGCCTTCGAGACTGTCAAGCCAAGGGCCGCTTGAACAATCTTTTCTCGTCCTAACGGAGTCAAATTAACTTGCACTTGTCCCGCTTGCGTCAGACGAGTAAGTGTCAATTCGAGTTCATCTTCATCAGGGTAAGCAAATTCGACGACCACAGCTTCATCTCTCAACTCATCGGGTATTTTGCTAGTCGGCATGCTGACAATCATCGTCTTTCGAGTCATGGCTAATTTTTGGGCGACATTGCGTAATTTTCGTTTTACTTGAGGATTACCCCACAAGTCATGAAAATCTTTCAGGACAAAGACCGTTTGTTGCTTATCTTTATCAATATAATCCAACGCAGAAATAGGGTCACGGACTTCATTTTTTAATGAGTTCCCTTCGGTCAATAGCATGAGTCCATCAGCCACATCCCAAGCAATACATCGCCGCCCCGTCTGTTTGCATACATTTTTGATGATTTCTAGGGAACGGGATTCTTCAACCGTGACTAGGATGATTAATGTAAATCTTGCTCTTAAATATGTATCTAGCTCGTGTTCAAAGTTCATGATTCGCTCCTACATTATTTCAAAAATCGGGTCTAGCTATATGGCGGTCAATATCATGCTCATCATAAGCATCAAAAACAGATTGACAAAAAGCAATCATTTTGGTGTCATTTAGCTTGACCGCCTGCTGATAAATTTTTATGAAGTAGCGTTTTCCTGATTCTGTTTGAGAATAATTTTTCTTCATCAAATTATGTTTTGAACACAATACTTGACCATTATCAATGTTATTCGTACCACCTTTATCTTTTGGAGTTCGGTGATCCACAACAATTTCAACCCCATCTTTTATCCCTCTACCACAAACAACACACTGATAATTATCTCTTTCTAGTATCGTTTTTTTGTCTTCTGAAGAAAAGTTCCAAAGTACTACATCATGCACATAACCAGGGTCATACATATAGATGCCTTTTTTGACTTTCTTCAACTTTCCAAGTTGATGTAGCCGCCTAATTGCTCGCCATACATCTCTGGGAGGAGTGTCATGTTCTTTTAGCCACTGTTCTGTTACCCAATCCACAACAATACCATGTACCAGCGGTTGGTTTGGGTGATTCATAAAGTACTCTAAAGCAAGTTCGCTAATCGTTCGTCCCATACAGGTTTGTCCTCCATTATAATAATTTTTCTTGTTTAGCTTGAGCTTCATTAACCAATCGTCTTTTTGCTAGTTGGCAATAACTTTTATCAACTTCAATACCAATAGCATATCGATTGTTTAGAGCGGCAGCAATCAATGTTGTGCCACTCCCCATAAATGGATCCAAAACAACATCATCTACGAAGCTAAATAGCTTGATACATCTCATTGGTAATTCTATAGGAAACGGGGCAGGATGTCCAATTCGTTTCTTACTTTCACCTGAAAACGTCCAAACTCCATTTGTCCATGACATAAACTCACTTTTTTCTATGTCGGACTGACGGCTACCACTTCGTTTTTTCCATGAGGATTTATACAAAATAACAATTAATTCTACAGGGGCAATGACATAGGGTGCAGAAGCACTTAACCATGACCCCCAAGCTGTTCTGCGTGAAATATTCCCCTCATTCCAAATTACTGTGGAATGGTATTTAAACCCAACTTGCTTAGCTATTGTTGTTATATCTGCTCCAACGCTTTGTTGACCACCTTTATTTTTGTCAAGAGGGATATTCAAACAAAAACGACCATCTTCTTTTAACCAATTGAAACAACGTTTGAGCCATTTACTACAAAAATCTAAATACTGGTCGTAAGACAGTTGGTCACTGTAAGACTCGTATTTAATATCCACATTGTAAGGTGGTGATGTCACAATCAAATCAATACTTCCGTTAGCAACAGTATTAGCTGTTAAAACATCACTGTTAATAATAGTTAGGTGTTCATTTTTGAAAAAAGAATAGTTATTCATTTAATTTCTGCTTTCATTGTGTGTTATGATTTATTATATAACCAAAAACCATACTCGACCAACAGCAAACTTAAAAGTGCTACAGTCAAGACTTCTGGAACGATAAAACTTGCTTTATCATGTCAAAGCAAGCTTTGACCCTCCAGCAGTGTCTATCTCCGTGCCATCATGCCGTATCCAAATTTTACCATCTTTAATGTCAAATTGCAAAATATCACCATGTGTTTGATGAAGCTTGTTACAGTATCAAGTCTTTTAAAAGCATAAATTGTTTATTTGGTAGTCCTGAAGAAGTACTGGTTTGCGAAAAGAAAAAATCAAACTCTAATATTTTTGGGTATTTGTCGTTTTTTTGTTGACTGAATAACCTGTTTCTTAATTCAATGTAATCTGCTCAAGAATAATCTCATCACCACCAGTAGCATCTATCACAGGTAAACGTTCAAGTGTCTCAAGACTATACATGCCAATAATAATATCATAAGCACCTGATGATAAATCATAGGGTACTGTTAGACGCACTGTCTCCTTTATCGTCTTTCCAATAGGCCAACTTGTGGTCAGTACTAATCCATGATAAGGCTGGTGGTCAGCGTTGACAACTGTATTATTTTGAGAGTCACGCAGGTGAATAAAAATGGTGTAATCTTCCTCCAACAATACTTGGGGCAACCAGTAATTAGATATGTATACTTGTGAAGGTCATAAAGTAACATTTTGTACCAAGACCTGACAGGTTTCTAAAAACCTGTCAGGTCTAACCAAAGAACCTTGGATGCTCTAGCAATATCCCATTTTTTTCCCAAATTAAATCATAGCCAATTAAATGAACTTTGTTATCTAGGTTAACCAAACGACGATTCATAGCTGGATATGAACCATATAGCAAGGTTTTTGTGAGTTATCCTCCCTTGTTTGCTTGGTCTATGCAAATTCCCTACCAGATTTTTGGGAGTGCAGAGGTTATCAAATTACTCATGGCATTTTATAGCTTTATGGGTGTGTTAGGTGTTGCCTATTTAGGATATGTCTATGGAGGAGAATTAGTTAGCTTAGTGGCAGCTGGTATTGTGAGTTTTCTACCCGATTATTTTATTCCATCAATAGCTGTGATGGGAGAAATTCCCTCAATTGGCTTGGCAACATTTGCCGTTGTCATTACTGAACATTACCGATGTCATGGTGGACAGTTTACAGTATTTTTTGCGGGGACAATTCTCTCTACCTCAATTTCAATGAAGGTACTACCTTTGTACGCCCCCATTTTCTTGGGATTGATTATCGTGGGAAAACACACATTCCCTTTAGACATGAAAAAACCAGTAAATACCCTCAAAAAGAATTTCAAATCTTTAATTCAAGATACTATATTATCATTGCTTGGGTTTTTGATATTTTTGTTAATTCCTTTATTATTTTATGATGCTCGTTCATTCTATGACCAAGTTATAGGCATGCGTTTTGCTTCTAGGACTGCTTTTGACCAAAGCTCTAAAGAATCTAGTGCTCTCATATTGAGTTTCTAATCAATAATTTGAGTTTGGTTTTAGTTGCTTTTTGTGGAATATTTCTATATTTATCACACATAAAAAAGTATTGGTTTTTAATGTTGTGGCTAGGTTTAAGTTGGTTGACTTTGTATCTTCATACTCCACTACGTCCTAAACACCTGCCCATGCTAATTCCACCGTTAGCCGTTTGGGGTGGTATCGGAATTCACTTTATATTTGTCTTCCTTTTCAAAACAACATGGTGGAGACAATCAAATCTAAAACAGATTACAACATTGGTGGCTACCATTTTAATCGTTGTTTTGTCAATCCAAGATTCAAATTGACCAAATGTTTTTTAACGGTATGATTTCACCTGAACAATTTCCCGTTGGTACTGTTATCAAAGAAACTGTTTGGTTTGATGCTCCTAACACATTGATAGATGTAAATACTTCATTAGTCATTGGACAATATGATGCTGATACATTAGAACGTGTTCCGTTGGTTGAAAACCACAGTAATGAAAATGCTATTGTGTTAAAAGGTATTATAATTAGGGGCAATGTTTTGTACTTGCCATGATTATGTATGCAAATACACAGAACATGGCAACCACAAAATGTGGGATTTCTTTTGCTTAGGTACTTATCTACTAACGAGGGGAGTGAATAATTACTTATGTTGAATAGTTTTTGACATCTTACACTACCGACTAAGAAAGGCGGCAAGCGTTTACCTGTCGTTTGTCGTCTTTTTGTTATGGGTTTTGGTTTTTTGGGAGCATTGTGGTATACTATGATAGCCTTTGCTCGTGAACAAAAGGTTGTATTTCTAACGGTACGACGGTTGATAATTTAAGTTGGCAAAATGCGTTTTAGGGTGTAATAGGTGATATTTTTATGGCGTTTTTTAGAGGACTAGATACCGAAGCTTATGACCGTACTTATACCGACATTGAGCTGGTACAGCGTGTCAGCACCTACTTTTTACCTCACCAAAAAAAGGTATGGGTAATTGTAGGTTTGCTAAGTTTTTTTGCTTTAGTAGGAGCAGCTCAACCTATCGTTATTTCACGAGCAGTTGAATCATTAGAAGGACAACCATCTACCCAATTTATAATCATGATTGTCACGATTATGATTATCTTTGGGGTATCCCTGTGGGGAGCAAATTGGTTACGCCGCCGCTTACTTGGTCGAGTTATGGGGGATGTTGTCACTGCCTTACGACAAGATGCCTTCAATGCCTCGATTAACCATGACATGTCATTTTTTGACAAATTTGAGTCGGGTCGAATCATCAGCCGCATTACCTCTGATACCCAAGAATTTGCTACGGTAGTACAACTTATCACCAATATTGTTTCGCAACTTTTACTGGTTTTCATTTTAATAACTGTATTGACTATTATCTCATGGCAGTTGACCTTAATTATTGTGGCTATGCTACCGGTGGTAATTGCCGCTACAGTTATTTTTCGTAAAGTGGCTCGCTATGTCACGCGGCGAGGATTTCAGGTATTAGCAAAAGTTAATGCGGCGATTAAGGAAGCCGTTACTGGCATTAGTATCGCCAAAAACTTTCGCCAAGAACATGCCATTTATCAATCATTCAGCGAGGTCAACCAACAATCTTACATCGTCAACCTACAACGCGGTCTGGTAATGGCAAGTGTGTTTCCATTGCTTAGCCTGATAGTGGCTGGTGGCACAGCAGCACTGTTGTATTGGGGAGGACAGGCTGCCGCAAATGAGGTTATCACTATTGGAGCATGGTATCTGTTCATGGTCAGCATAGAACGGTTTTGGTTTTCGATGATGAACATGGCAGCCTTTTGGAGTCAGATACAAGGTGGACTTTCAGCCGCCGAACGGATTTTTGCCTTGATTGATACACAGTCAAACATTCATCAAATTGATAATCGCTTTGTAGCTGAGTTAAAAGGGGAAATTGAATTTAAGGATATTTATTTTCGTTATACCGACCAAGAGCAAATTTTAGAAGAATTTTCCAAGAGCAAATTTTAGAAGAATTTTCGTTACACATTCAGCGTGGCGAAAGCATTGCCCTAGTTGGACATACGGGAGCAGGCAAAAGCAGTATCATTAAATTGATTACCCGCTTTTATGAGTTTCAGAGTGGCATTAAATTGATTACCCGCTTTTATGAGTTTCAGAGTGGGCAAATTTGCATTGATGGCAACGATATTCGCACCTTTGATTTAACCAACTATCGCCGAAAACTGGGCATCGTTTCTCAAACGCCATTTCTTTTTTCGGGGACTGTGGCGGATAATATTCGCTATGCCCGCCCCGAATTAACTACTGAAAACATCGAATCGGTAGCTAATCAAATTGGGCATGGTGAGTGGTTAGCGACTCTGCCTGATGGTTTGCAAACTGATGTTGGAGAACGTGGAGTGAAACTGTCAATGGGACAACGCCAATTGGTTGCCTTAACACGCGTCTTAGTACAACAACCAGCCATTTTCATCTTGGATGAAGCTACTGCCAGTGTCGACCCATTCACCGAATCTCAAATTCAAGAGGCAATGGATTTGATATTAAAATGTAGCACTTCCATCATGATTGCCCATCGTCTGTCCACCATTCGAGCTGTGGATAGAATATTGGTCGTGGAAAACGGCAAAATTATTGAAGAAGGTAACCATGACAAACTCATGACAAACAGAGGACACTATGCTGAATTGTACAATGCTTATTTCCGCCATCAATCGTTAGATTACATTGAAGAGGTTGGCAGGCGTAGGATTAAGAAAGTGGAAAATTTGTAGTATTAATTTGCAAAATGTGAGTATAGACTGTTTATTAATTTTATTATCTGAGGCTAAGTTCTATGACAAATAATATAACTGCCCGTAAAGCTACCCTCGATGATGTAGATGCAATTGTAGAAATTTACAACGAATCCATCTCGGCAGGTGGCATTACATGGGAAAGAGAATGTATTAAAAATGGATATGTCATTTGTAAGATGGTACGATTTCATAAGCATGAATCATATTTTGTGTTGGTTGAAGATGATGAAATACTCGGTTGGGGGAGTATTGAAAAACATTATGACTATAGAGACAAATACCCCGATTGTTGTGAGACGGCTGTTATGTTGCATCATAATCTGATAGGGCATGGGTACGGAAAACATCTCCAGCAAGCCCTTCTTGAACATTGCCGAGCATGGCATTATCAGCATGCCATTGTCAAGATTTTTGATACAAACACAAGTAGCATTGCCTTTCATCGCAAATTCAATTATGAAGTTGTAGGGAAGGAATGGGCAATGAATGACCTTACGTCTGATAGTTCTCAAATGACGGTGATTATGCACTTGGCTTTGAAATGATGAATAAGTTCGTAATGCCATATTTTGTAGTTCAAATTGTGTTTAATTCACATAATTGCTATAATTAACTATTATTTGTGTGGAGATACTACTCTCATCCCCCACCCGCCCCCTCCCCCACAGGGAGAGGGGAGTCTCTTGTAGCCTCACCCCCACGGGAGAGGGCTGAAAGGAAAAAACAATGTCAAAAACGATTAACTATCAAATTATTTTGTGGGTATTTATCACGCTTTTAATTTCAGGATGTTTGCCAACGACACCACCTCCGAAGTTTCCTGACAGTGAAGCGGCTGAGGTGGTTGCTTCTGAGGAATTTGAAATCGTGACAGAACTCCAATATGTTCCCCTTTACAATTGTGATAGCCCTGTACCAATACAACAAAATGTGTCTCGTGATTTCTCGACAGAGGAACGTGTGGATACGTCTATTTTAATTGGATTAGGTGCTTCTATTGGGATTGGTATTGAAGCAACAGCTGGGGTTGCCATTCAACGAACCAAAGGAAGTAGTACCTTAGAAACTTATGGTACTGAATTTGAATTTGTGGCAGGACCTAATTCATTTTTTGTTCACACGATTTCATGGAATAGAAAATGGGAACATGGCTATGTTCGCCTAGACAGTGAAGGTGTCAAAGATGAAATACCATATCGTTACTTGCTGGCAGTGCATGGGCGAAAGGTCAGTACAGAGGAAATTAATTGTAATGACCCTGAAAGTGTAGCCGCCGCTTTGAAGAAATATTAATAGACATTAGTTAAAAATATAGTAACCATTCACTCCATTCATTCCACCACATGGGAGAGTGGAATCATCCCTCTCCTTAGCAGGGGAGGGGCTAGGGGTGGGGTCTACATATAGGAGATTTTACATGTTTCATAAACAAAAGTCTTTGTCATGTTACAGTGCATTTATCATATTGTTGTTTTTAATGCTTGGTTGTGGTACCGTCCCGTCACCACTTGGCACACCAACATCTTTACCTCTTCCTGTCATAAGAAGTGTGAGTCCAACACAAATGGAAGTTGGTAGTACTACTAATGTCATGGTTGACAAACGCTCAAATGGTCACCGACTTCAATATGAATGGCAAACTGAACCCAATGGTGGGGAAATTAAACGTCTAAATTCTGATGAACAAGCTCCTGGCCCAATGGTGCGTTATCATGCTCCTGATACACCTGGTAATTATCAATTAACGGTAAAGCTCATTTACGAAGGTGGCTCTGTTGAAGAAACAGTGGTGATGCAAGTAGTTGGTTCAGGCGGTGTAAGTTCCACTCCTACAAATGAACCAGTAGCTACATTTACATCAGTGCCTGCTACAGTAGTACCATCACCAACACCAACATTAATTTTGGCTACGATTCCGCCACTGGCTACGCTTGTTCCACCAACACTAACCCTACGTCCACGTCCCACATCAACAAGTACAATCCCGCCAAAATCAGTACCGACAAACTCGAGGGCAGTGCCTACTACTACAGATATTTAATGACTAAACATTTTACCTTCATTAATCTAAATACTAAACATGTAAGGTTTGTATATCCCCAGAGACAAAAACGATTAACTGTTTTATTGAGTAATAAGACTGAAAAAAAGGTGACAGTTCATTTACGGGGGTACGATGAGCGAGCGGCTTACCAATTCGTTTTTCAATCAAACATTGTCCATGTTCATGCTCATGAGGAAGTAACTATTCCCCTGCAAATCATTACTTCGCCACAATTTGTTTTCTTACGACAAACGACATGTCCATTCACTGTAATGGCATCTACGGTAGATGAAACACGACAGATGCATACAATTCGAGGAACAGTACAGATGATTCCTTTCATGGGTAGACTACCAGTTATTTTTTTTATGGCATGTATTCCTTTGTTATTTTTTATCTCTTTTCTATTCATGTCAAAGCAAACTACTCAACCTAAACATGTGGAATATTCTGTCCAAGTTGATTCAACAGCAACTATGTCTGACCCAGATTGGTGGCGTGATAAGGTTTCGACGAAAACTCCTCAACCAAGTGCAACCTCGACTCGACAGTGGGATAAGCATAATAATGATTATGAATCTATGTTTAAGTATGCAGGAACAAAATATAAATTAGATTGGGAACTTTTAGCCGCAATTGCTTATGTTGAAAGTAGTTTTAATCCTCAAGCGACTGGCAAAGACAATGACATGGGTTTAATGCAAGTAATTCCTAGTACATGGCACGAAGTAACCCCGACCGTTGGTGTTACAGATGACCCTTATGACCCATACAATAACATTCTTGTGGGAGCGGCATATCTGGCTTATGTACGTGATTATTGTCAAGCACAAGGATTAGAATATCCCAAATGGACGTTGGTAGGATACAATTGGGGTATAAATAATATCAACAAACTCCTTAAAGCAAACAAAGGTTGGAATGATGTGCCACCAAAGCAAAAGCGTTATGCTATGACTATTTTGCAAAGGTATAACGAAAATTATTTAGAGTTGGTGAAAAAATAAAACTCAACTTACTGATTTGCTACAAATTACATTTTCTGTTAGAATATATTTTATACTTAGTCAATGGAGTGATGAATGTCGCTATTTA
Source organism: Anaerolineaceae bacterium 4572_78 (assembly GCA_002084875.1). Lineage (GTDB taxonomy): Bacteria > Chloroflexota > Anaerolineae > 4572-78 > 4572-78 > 4572-78. The sequence goes on from NBMH01000007.1 coordinate 15,862, forward strand.
ATGGTAACAAATCTGCAAAACCACCTTCTTTACTGTTGTTTTTACTCGAAGGACGATCCCTTTACGAACTCGGTGCATATTACTTAAGTTTGCCTATTTTGCAAGCAACCCCACAAGGAGATGGACATCCAATATTGGTATTTCCTGGTTTTTTAGCGAGTGACATTGAAACATCACCACTACGCCTTTTTCTAAAAAGTCGAGGATATGCTGTACATGGTTGGGAACTAGGACGAAATTGGGGATTTAATGCCGAGCTTGAACGAAAAATGTCATTACGCCTAAAAGAAGTATGGACTCGTTATCGGCGAAAAGTAAGTCTAGTTGGTTGGAGTTTAGGTGGAGTTTATGTTCGTGAAGTATCCCGTAACTTACCTGAGTATGTCCGACAGGTTATAACACTTGGCAGTCCATTTACCAATGATTACAAAGCAAACAACTTATGGCGGATATATAATTTAATCAATCAGGAACAATTGGAAGAACTTAACCCCAAAATGTTAAAAGCTATGTCTATGCCTCCTCCTGTACCTGCCACCGCCATTTACAGTCGAACTGATGGTATTATAGCTTGGCAATGTTGTGTTGAACCTGAAAGTCCAACAAGTGAAAGTATTGCAGTGATTGGAAGTAGTCATACTGGATTGGCTCATAATCCATTAGTCCTATATGTGGTTGCTGACCGACTGGCTCAATCTGAAGGAGAGTGGAGTCCTTTTGAACAAACAAAATTGAGACGGTTTTTGTATCAAACTATCTGATATAACAATTATTGGAGGGTCAAAGCTTGCTTTGACAAGAAAATTATCCTTAGACCTCGGTTTACTTGTGGCAATATTAATAAGTATATTCGCCATTTATCCCTTGTTAGCCCATGACGGTTTGCCAAATACCGCCGATGGCCCCGTGCATCTCATGCGACAGGTCGAACTCAATCAAGCATGGCAAGATGGCATTATTTATCCCCGTTGGGCAGCCGATTTAGCTTATGGCTATGGCATGCCCCTTTTCCATTATGCCCCACCTTTGTTATATCATGTAACACAGTTATTCCACATGACAGGAATGGAACTTGATACTGCCATGAAAAGCACAATTATTTTCATGATAATTTTGTGCAGTGTGGGCATGTATCTTTTTGGGCGAGACATGTTCAGTCCACAAGTGGGATTACTGACAAGTGCTGTTTATTTATATGCTCCCTATCGTTTACGGGAAATTTACATTCAGGGAAACTATGGTCAATTTTGTGGCTTATCATTTTACCCTTTGATTTTCTGGTCATTTTACAATTTAATACGAACACAGCAATGGCGATATATATGCTTTGGGGCATTGTCTATGTGATATTGCTACTCATCTTGAAAAAAGAGAACAGGATTAAATCATTTTTACTCATAATCTTGACAGGATTGTTTGGGCTAGGTTTATCTGCGTTTTTTTGGCTACCTGCGTTTGGAGAACGAAATTTCATTCGCCTAGCAGGCATTACACAAGGCTTTTTTGATTTTCGCCATAATTTTATTACTTTTTCTGAATTGATTGCTCTTCCACAAGCACTTGACTTATCAGCAATAAATCCTTATTATCCCTCAAGTTTAGGCATCGCCCAAATTACATTTTTTATCTTGGCTATGTTAGTATTTAGTTATGTAGTGATAGTCAAACTAATGTCTGATGCTCCAGTTGACGTTCATGGAGAGACAAAACTTGCTTTGTCCCTCCAACTTCTGACACCCATATTTTTCCTCATGGCATTGATTTTCTACAGTTTCATGACCTTGCCCCAATCACAATGGTTGTGGGAAAATATTCCGTTAGTTTCTTTAACCGAATTTCCTTGGCGGATGTTAGGACCCGCTATATTTTGTGTAGCAGTACTAGCTGGAGCAACTGCACATGTTGTAGGACAGGTATTTTGCCAGGAACACCAACACTTGCACAAGCAATCAGCTACGAAGTTCAATCAGGAGCTATCGGCACAACAAGCACAGGCGAATTTCTACCAAAATGGGCTGACCATTACCCTACTGCTGAGATACTATTACCCGATTATACATCAGGTCGCTTGCCTACCAAACTTGACCCTGCCTCATTACCTGATGGCAGCACAGCAACCATGCTAACCAATACTGCTCATGAGACCCAAATTGCCATTGACAGCCCACAACCATTCCTAGCCACATTTCGCACCTTATATTGGCTCGGTTGGAAAGTATTAGTTAATGAACAACCGATTGATAATATCAACATAACCAAACCTGATGGGCTTATCCAAGCACCACTCCCATCAGGGAAATACATCGTTACTCTAAGATTGACAAACACACCAATACGTCATCTAGCAAATATTATATCATGGGGAACACTTCTTTTATTTGTAGTAACTATATTTTACTTGTCAGATGGTTATGTACTACGGAAACCGCACAAATCCCAACAAAAGAAGCGATATGGATAGCTGGATTGTTAATTATTACATTCATAATAAGTCGCTCATTCGTTGATTGGTTTCAGGTAAAATCCCCACTCGACCATGTCTTACAAAGCCCAATATCCACTCCAAGCCGATTTTGGAGATGAAATGCGTTTACTTGCCTTTGACCAATCACGTACAGAACTCACATCACATGACACATTTCCTGTGACTCTTTATTGGCGGTCATTGCAAAACCTGACTACAAACTATCGTATTTTTGTCCACCTTGACGCACCAAATGGGCAAACATACATGGTTGCAGATGTTGAAAATCCAGCCGACATTCCCACATCACATTTGCCATCTGGAATGTATCTCCGTCATCCATTTAACATTGACATCCCGACCAATATGCCACCGATTCGCTATGAAATTAATGTTGGAGTGTACCACCCAAACACATGGGAAAGGTTGCCATTGACAGCATGTGAAACATGTTCGCTAGGAAAAGATAAACTCACTATCAGCTACATGTGGATTTTACCTGACTCAGCCATCAAGAAAAGTCAGATTCTCCATCTATTAAATTATCGCTTTGGAAAATCAATTACATTGCATGGCTATGACCTGTCATCTCATGGCGATAGTTACCGATTTACATTGTATTGGCAAACTGAATCTATCCTTAAGAAAAATTATACCGTATTCATTCATGCCATTGATACCAATGGTCAAATCACAGCACAGTTTGACAATCCGCCATTACATGGCTTGTATCCGACGACTGCTTGGCTACCAAATATTATGATTGCCGATAGTCATACTATTGCCATTAATGAATCTGTTACGCATTTGATGATAGGTTTGTATAATGAATCGGGACGTTTAGCTATACTTGATGGGCAAGGTCATAAAATAACTGATGATGCTATTGGTGTAGATGTAGTTGGAAAATGGAGGTATTAAGTTTTTATTGTTCAAAAGATTTTGAATCGAATTTGCAAATTATTTCGTTATGTGGTATACTATTAAGTGGACCTCTAGCTCAATCGGCAGAGCAGCTGACTCTTAATCAGCGGGTTCCGGGTTCGAGTCCCGGGGGGTTCACATAATTTTAAAATCACAGCGACTATATTTAGTTATCTTCGTATCCATAGTTTAGCGGCACAATAAATACCCACACTAAAACGAAGCCTGCTATGAACCCACCAACATGAGCCCACCAAGCAACCCCTCCACTAGCCACATCACTTGTCAAAGCCATTGTACCATTAAATAATTGTGAGACAAACCAAAATATTAGATAGACAGCGGCTGGAATCTCAACGGTATAAAAAATAACGAAGAGTGGAATTAAGGTCAGTATCTTAGAATGAGGAAATAAAATTAGATATGCTCCCAACACAGCTGAAATTGCCCCGCTTGCTCCCACAACAGGAATTGCCGATAATGGGCTAAACCAATAATGGCTTAAACCTGCAACAACGCCGCCTAACACATAAAATGTCAAGTATCCTTGATGTCCCATCGTGTCTTCAATATTATCACCGAAGATGAACAAAGCCAGCATGTTTGAAAATAAGTGCATCCAACTGCCATGCAAAAACATGGAGGTGAATAAAGGAAACAAGTTGTTTAATCCCCCTTCTTGTGTGGCATTGAGCGGGATAAAGCCATACGTGAAAATGAATTTTGTCAATTCTGATTCGGGCATAAGAAACTCAAACCCAAAAATAATAATATTAACCACAATTATCGTTACATTGACAATTGGAAATGTTTTAGATGGAATTGTATCCCGAAGTGGTATCATAATTTACACCTATTGGTAATTTCTAGTAACAAAATTGACTATAACAATTTACTACGATTTAGGCAAATTTGCTCAATTGGGTCGAAGGTTGTCTAGCTAAAAAATTTATCTCAAAAGTTTGATACTTTTGTATATTTATGTTAGACTGATTTTCAGAGTAGAATAAGCATTTTGCTTTTTCATGTCAAAGCAAGCTTTGACCCTCCAACTTATCTTGTCAAAAAATAGCATTGAACAGCCCTCGGGTGGAGTCTAAATTATTTGCATATTCAAGAGGAAATCATTACAATGTTGAAATCAATTATCCAAAATGAGAATTTACTAACTGAAGATTGGGGAGTATCACAACGCCATAAAACACATGAGGTACAAATTGGCAAGGTACGCATTGGAGGCAATAATCCTATTGCAGTTCAATCCATGACAAATACTGATACTGCTGATATTCAGGGTACTGTTCAGCAAATTATCGAACTTGTGGATGCAGGTTCGGAATTGGTGCGTGTTACTGTCAATAATGACAAATCGGCTCAGGCAATACCTAAAATAAAAAATAGTCTTATTAAACAAGGGCATGACATTCCTATTATCGGCGATTTTCATTACAATGGTCATGTCATTTTAAGTAATTATCCCGCATGTGCTGAGTCATTGGATAAATATCGTATCAATCCAGGCAATGTCGGTTTTGGTCAAGCTCAAGACTCTAATTTTAAGGCTATAATTGACATAGCTTTACATTATAATAAACCCGTTCGGATTGGAGTAAATTGGGGGTCGCTAGACCAGCAAACTTTAGTTCAATTGATGAACGAGAATGCAAAATTAACGAATCCACGTCCAGCGAATGAAATCATGATTGCGGCTGTGGTGAAGAGTGCTTTGGAATCGGCTCATCTGGCTGAAACATACAGCATGGCTTCGGACAAGATTATACTTAGCACGAAGATGTCACATGTTCGGGATGTGGTCATGGCTTATACACTTCTGGCTCGCCACAGCAATTATGCTTTGCATGTGGGGTTGACAGAAGCAGGACTTGGCACCAAAGGGATTGTTGCCAGCACGTCTGCCATTGGATATTTACTTCAAAATGGCATTGGCGATACAATCCGCGTTTCGACGACTCCTCGACCTGGTGCTTCCCGCACAGAAGAAGTTGAAATATGCCAGCACATTTTGCAAACTAGCGGACTACGCCAATTTAGACCATATGTAACAAGTTGTCCAGGCTGTGGTAGAACAACAAGTACCCTTTTTCAACACATGACACAAGACATGGAACACTATTTTCAAATTGTCAATGGGCCTGGAGAATCCAAACAAGCACACATCGGCATTAGTTTGCCAGGCACAGGGGAAAGCCCACGCATGCCAGTTTATGTTGATGGTAAACGCCTGACTATTCTTAAGGGAGAAACAACCATGACAGAATTTAAGCGTATTGTTGAAAACTATGTTGAGGAAAAATACGGCAAAAATCACACTTAGTAATTCAATCAAAACCCAAATTTTAGACGACTCCACAAACGAGGTGGAAAATTATACTGCTTCATTATGTCTTGGACTTCGGTAACGTTATACTCCACCCGCCGAATTTCAAACTCCATCTTATCCGTATCAAGTATACCATAAGAAGCACGTGGGTCACCGTCACGAGGTTGTCCCACGCTACCAGGATTGATAATCAGACGTTGCACATCCAATTCCTGAAGGTATCTTTCCGTAGTAGGAATAATTGCATCACACATCGTATCATAGATTTGTGATTCAACAAACACAATAGGACTGTGAGTATGCCCTACAAAACAATAATTAGTTTGAAAGTGAGCAAAGTTCAATTGGGCTATTCTAGGATATAAAACATATTCCCAAATAGGATGACGTGGACTAGCATGAACAAGAGTAAAGTGTGATTCCTGCTCAATAGGCTCATCAGGTAAACCTGCCAAATAATCTAAATTTTCCGTAGTCATTATTTCACGTGTCCACAATACAGCAAATTTTGCATTGGGATTAAAATCATCCACATTTAGGCGGTTTATTACCGCCCAATCGTGATTGCCTGCTAAACAAAGGTGGTCATGGCAACTTAATAGCTCGACACATTCATTTGGATGGGGTCCGTAACCCACAACGTCGCCTAAGCACCAAATTTTATCGTATTTATCTTTACTATCTTGCAAAACTGTTTCAAACGCAATTAAATTAGCGTGAATATCAGAGATAACTAAATATCGCATTTTTTTCCTTAAAATAGGCTTCATAACCAATCCGATGATACCACAAATTAATAAATTTACCAAAAGAAGAAAATAATTTTGGTAATTCATTTACATACAGAACAGACTTCTGGTTGTTCACAACAGCACAAACAAAATGTTTGTACTACATGGTTATGTTTAAAACTTTGAATCCATTAAAATTAGTAGTATAATTGAATTTAAGGAAAAGTCAATACTAGGAGATACCTATTGTTTACTTCAGAACTCAATTTTATCAGCAACAGCGAAGACCAAACTCGTCTTATGGCAACCGAGATGGGAAAATTAAGCAAAGCGGGTTATGTAATTGCCTTAATTGGTGATTTGGGAACAGGCAAAACTCGTTGGGCTCAAGGCTTTGGCTATGGTTTAGGGGTGCCAACAGAAATGGTGATTAACAGCCCGACATTTACATTCATCAATGAATATCATGGTCGTTTACCCTTTTATCATATTGATGTATATCGCCTTGAACAAGCTATTGAGGCTGAAACGTTAGGTTTAGATGATTTTTTATATGGTGGAGGTGTTTGTGTGATAGAATGGGCGAACCATATAACTGCTTATTTGCCTTCAGAACGATTAGAGATTATGTTTAATTATCTTGAGACGACGCGAAGAGCTATTACCATGCGGGCTTATGGGGATGAATATAGCCGATTTTTAAAGGAGTGCCAAATTCAGCACTCCGTTTTGTAAATATATCAGTTATGACTTTACCATCACCATGCTATTTATGGAGTTCGTATGATTTTAGCGATTGATACTGCAACAAGTTTTGCTGGTTTAGCATTGTATGATTCAGATACAGTATGGGGCGAAGAGATTTGGTATACCAATCGTAACCATACCGTTGAGTTGTTGCCACGATTAAACCGCATGCTCAACACAATTAGTGTTTCTGTTTCAAAATTAGAGTGTATTGTTGTCTCGCATGGTCCTGGTTCATATACAGGGGTGCGCATTGCTGTAGCAGTAGCAAAAGGATTAGCATTACCGCATCAAATACCGTTGGTTGGGGTTTCTACTTTGGATATAACTGCTTATCCTCACAAAAATCAGCCGTTACCAGTTTATGCTATGGCTCAAGCAGGGCGTAAACGACACTTGATTGCTCGGTATCAATGGCATGATGATGTGTGGATACAAACAATTTCTCCTTTTCTAACAACAATTTCTGATGTGGTAGTCCATTTAACAGAACCTATATTGATTGCAGGTGAAATTACAGCCAAAGAAGCAAATTACTTACAGGAAAAGCTACCTGATTTTGTTCATGTCGTTAATCCTATTCATCGCATTCGGCGACCTAGCATTTTAGCTGAAATAGGAATGACAAAACTGAACAATCAATCTAAATCAGATAATAATTTAGAACCTGTATATTTAAATAGCCCGTAGCCATGATTTCCAATCATGTTCGCAATTAGAAATTGTGGCTACAATCGTATACCATGCGTACAGAGATCGTTGATATTAAGAACAATTACACCAACTGAAAAACTTGGCAAACAAGTACATGCTCTCATGAACCAATAGAAAGTCTTGCAATATTTGCAAACTCTTTCAATCACCTGTACAATCAAGGAAAGGACACATTGAATCAATGACTGTCTTGGGTCACAGGAATTACAAGGTTGGTCTTGTGACTCCCGTGAATGATGTTTATTAATTTGTCAAACATATTGTGTGGACACTGGCTAGCCGATAATTAACGTCATGTAATTGTCGTTTGTCCACTGTCTATGCAATGTGTTTAAGTAATATATTAGAGGAGATTAAATTTGAAAGATACATTAAAAATTATTCCGCTTGGTGGTTTAGGCGAAGTGGGACGTAACATGATGTTGCTTGAGTATGACCACCAGGCAATTATGGTTGATTGTGGCATTATGTTCCCCACGGGAGATATGTTAGGTATTGACTTGGTTATACCAGATATTAATTATCTGCGTTCAAATCCTGACGTACTAAAAGGGATTTTCATAACGCATGGGCATGAGGACCACATCGGAGCCTTGCCATATTTGATTGAAGAATTAAATGTACCGATTTATGCTACGAAATTAACCTGTGCATTTATTGAGTATAAACTTCAAAATGCTCGACGTGGAAAAGCTCCCAAAGCTGACTTGAACATCATCACAGAAAAAGATACAATTAATGTCGGTCCATTTCAGGTTGAACCATTTGCTGTCAGCCACTCCATTCCGAATGCTGTTGGTCTTGGGATTCATACGCCACAGGGTTTAATCGTCCACACTGGCGAATTTAAGTTTGACCCCAGTCCATACAGTGGTCGTAAAACAGATAAAGAACGATTGCAACGCTATAGTGATATGGGTGTTTTGCTTTTAATGTCTGACAGTACTAATGCAGAACATGAGGGAATAACCCCTTCCGAGCAAACAATTGCGGAAAGCATGAATGAGATTTTTGACAATGCTAAAGGACGTGTGATATTGGCAACGTTCGCTTCAAATATTGACCGTGTGCAACTTATGGCTGATGCAATAATTGCTCATGACCGCAAAGTCGTTTTTGTGGGACGTAGCATGGTTGAATTTAGCCGCATTGCTCGTGAATTGGGATATTTGAATATTCCTAATAAACATATTGTACCTTTGGACCAGGCGGAACGTACATCAGACTCAAAGGTGGCATTTATATGTACTGGGACACAAGGCGAGCCCAATAGTGCCTTAGTACGCATGGGAAATGATGACCATCGACAAATCGAAATAAAATCAGGTGATACGGTTGTGGTTTCAGCCTCGATTATTCCTGGTAATGAAGAAGTTGTCAATACAAATATTGACAACTTATTCCGATTGGGAGCTGATGTCATTTACCAACAACTTAAACATGTCCATGTTTCAGGTCATGCCAATCGTGAGACTCTGAAAGAAATGATAGCACTTGTCAAGCCAAAGTATTTCATGCCAATTCAAGGTGAATACCGCATGCTTAGTTTGCATGGTCGTCTGGCAGAAGAAATGGGCATACCTGCCTCGAATATTATTGTGATAGAAAATGGTCAAATCGTCGAAATTAATCGGGATGAAGTATCATTTGGGAAGAAATTTCCTACTGATTATGTTTTTATTGATGGCTCAAGCGTGGGTGATGTTGGAAATGTCGTTTTGAGAGATAGACATAACTTATCTCAAAATGGTTTTGTTAGCTGTGCAATTGCCATTAAGGAAAGTTCAGGCAAGTTAGTTGAGGGACCAGAAATTATTTCGCGAGGATTTATTTACATTCGTGAAAACGAGTTCATGCTCGATGAAGCGGCTGATTTAGTTGTACAGTCAATTGGTCGCAAGCGTCGCAAGCGTAAATTAACATCAGATGTGCTAAATGATACTATTCGTAGAACACTCTCTGATTTCTTTTACAAAACAACAGGGCGTCGCCCCATGATTTTCCCTGTTGTATTGGAAGTATAAATCGTAGAACAGACATTTTGTCTGTCATATCAGGAGCCGAGCCTTTCAAAAACTCGGCTTCTATTTTGTAGAAAGGACATTTCGTCCATCATATTTATGGAACTTTCCCAAATGATTCACGTATTAACTAACATAAATATATTAAGGTAGGTCGTACCCCTGTGATAGCCTAACGGTGGGCAGGCACGAGGCACTGCCCTACACATGATTTAATCTGGAGGTAGTTATTGTTATGAAAGCTATATATCAAAACCCCACCAACGATGAACGAAAATTAGCATCATTAGCTCATGGAAGTATTCTGGTTACATTTATCATTTCTGTTTTTTCATCAGGGCTTGCTACGCTTTTACCCTTACTTATCCCCATGTACATTGGCTGGTCACATAAAGACCGTTCGAAGTATGTTACCTTTCATGCCTGGCAAGCGGCTACTTTCCAAGTTAGTGTGATGATATTTATGCTTGTACTTGGGACAGTTCTAGGAATAGCATGGGGTGTAACAACCCTATTAATGCCCGTCTTGATTGGCTTTTTACTTTTGCCTGTTGCTATCGTTTTAAGCGTTGTTATTGGAATCACATTATTTTTCACCCCCTTGAGTGGATTAGCCTACGGACTAATTGCCGCTTGGGAAGTTTATCATCATGATAATTTCCGTTATCGTCTCATTGCCAATTGGGTTGAGAATCGATTGTAATTGCATAACATCAATTAGGAAACACATGTGGAAATAGCAGATAGTTACATTTTTCAAACACTTCATCAAACCGTTTGGCACACCGTTTCATCAGCCGAAATTTTAGCTACCATCTTGCCTGGTTTTGAAGAATTAGAAAAGATTGATGACAATTCATACAAAGCAAAAATAAAAGTAAAGATTGGTCCAGTATATGGTTTCTTCAACGGCGAGGCAATTTTTTCAAACGTTATCCCACATGAAGGATACCATGTACATGTCAAAGCGAATGGTAGACTTGGTTCAGTCGAAGGAATGGGACGAATCAATCTTCAGGCAGAAAATAACAAAACAATTTTACACTACACAGGTACTGTTGAATTAGGAGGTTGGTTGGCTTGGGTTGGCTGGCAATTGTTAAACTCGGCAATGGAATTTTTAATCGGCAAAAGTTTGGATAGAATTAACCAATATTTTCATGACAACTAATGCAAGAAGTTAAGATTACACGATTACTACAAGGCATTAAAAAAGGTCACACCCATCTGACAGGTGTGACCTTTTCCACTGAAAGGAGATAACCCATGCTTTTCAGCAAAACTAAAAAATTCTACCAACGCAAGCGGGCGATGAGATTCGAACTCAAGACCTTCTCCTTGGCAAGGAGATGCTCTACCAACTGAGCTACGCCCGCACTAAATAACTACCCACCATTATAGCATATTTTCGTTTTTTTGTCAAGGGACATTTTTGATTTTTTCCATAATTCTGTAGAATTTTCCTGAAATATCATTGTTTTAACATATTTCTAACAATTTAATGATAATTGTTTACTCCACCTTGTTGGTAGACCCACCACAACCCTAGCATTGAACAGCCCCGCGTAGGGGACCTTGATGTGACATCAAAATTAAAATACCCCAAACACCTTAAGCGATTTGTCGAAATGCTTGTTTTATGGTATTTTTATTAGGGGAGCAGAAAATTTGTCTTTTGTGTGGGTAGCTCACAAGGAGAAAATTCATGACTAGAAAATCAGTTAAACCATTTGAAAAATGGACGTTTGAAGAAGTGGAAGATACATTCGGCTTAGTACGAGTAAGAGAACATGTTCTATTGGCTGAATGGCTCAATGTATCCAAGATTACGATTGATGACCGACATCAAGCCGAATTAAAACGGTTGCAACATGATTTGCAATCTTATATTGATATTTGGAACGAGGCAGAGCTAAAAATCTTTTTTATCGGTATATTGTTGCGATTGGTCAACTATTATAATGACCGTTATCGCCCATTCATGGAGCGAAAATTGAGTGGGAAAATTGATGATGTGTCTGTGGCGGGAGTGGTAGATTTTATGCTGGCTTCGGGCAAGGTAAAACCTAAACAACCCTATTTTTGCCTGCACGAATACAAAGCATCTCGCCGCCGAGTTAATGACCCACTCGGTCAATTGCTCATCGCCATGCTATGTGCTAGAACTAAAAACCAAAATGCTGAACTGCCTCTTTACGGGGTGTATGTTGAAGGGCGATTTTGGTATTTTGTCATTATGCATGTTAAAAAGTACGCCGTTAGTGAACCTTATACATCTACAAAGGATGATGATTTGCTGACTATTTTTTTTGCGTTGCAGAAAGTGAAAATATTAATCGAAAAATATACATCATAAATTAGGAGACTAAATTACTTAAATACTGAAAAATGAACAACCAACACCGCCATGTTCCTCCCTTACTTTCTTTGGTGCTTGGCATCCTACTAGCAATTGGTATGGTTTTCAACTTTATCGGTTTTTCGTTGTGGTTGACTAAGCAAAATGAATTGTCAACAGAAAATGAATCATTGCTAGGTTCTAATCAATCTTTAACACCTGTTAGTTATGTCATTATTATACCTTCAACAACTGCGACAAAAACACCTATCCATTCAACTGCTACCACAACGCATGCGCCGTTGCCAACTCACACCCTTATTTTGGAAACAGTATCGCCGACTTCTAGTTCAACACCTTTGCCAACATCAACTGTTACATTGCTAGTTTACTTACCGACTGCTGAACCGACAATATTTCCAGCAACATCGACTCCTGAAATTAAATCATCAGATGTTACCCATGACACAAACGGAGAACAAGAAAATCGATTTGTCATTTCAACTTTAGGAATAGACTCACCAATTATGATAGCCCCTATTGTCAATCAAACATGGGATGTAAATCATCTTGGACAAAACATTGGCTATTTAGAAAGGACAGCGATGGTTGGTTCAGGAGGCAATACGGTCTTAGCAGGGCATGTCACCCTTGATTCTTATGGTGTGCCTGGTCCATTTGCAAATTTATTTGAAATACAGTCTGGTGACGAAGCAATAATCTATAAAAATGGTAAGGCTTATGTTTATACTATTGACATCACCCATACAGTCAAACCAAGCGATATTCAATTTACTTATCCTTCAAGTTTATCTAAATTGACTTTAATTACCTGTTTAAATTATGATATAAACTCAAAACGTTACTTGGATAGACTGGTCGTGGTGGGGTATTTGCGTGACGAGAAGAAAATTAGAGAGTAGATAAACCAACTTAACATTTGTGTTTCAAGGAAACCTATAGTAAAATTAGTTTGAAGTTTACTATAAAAATGTAATCATTCACCACTGTCATCACAACGAAGAACATTGGCACAAATAGAGTGAACGGTTACTTGCAGGAGTGTCAATATGTCAGAAGAAACCAAATTTGTACCAGATACAGAAGATATGGAGCATGAAGAAAAAGGAAGTGCCTATCAGTTAATGATTCTAATCCTCTCAATTTATGTATTGATGGCTCTGCTTGCAGAAACACTTTTTCCTAATGTTATTACAGGACAAATTAAAATCATCCTTGATACAGCTGATACAGTAATATGTTTTATCTTCATCGCTGATTTTTTCATGGGGTTAATTAGAGCAGAAAATAAACGTGAATTTCTAAAGTGGGGCTGGATTGACCTTATATCTAGCATTCCACCTCTTGATATTTTAGCTAGAGTTTTCCCTCCTCAAATAATGGAAGTATTACGTATAGGACGAATAGCACGAGTGCTTCGCATCCTGCGAGCTATGCGTGGGGCAAGGTCAGCTAAAACAATGATTAGCCATGCCTTCAAAAATCGAACTCAAGGAGCATTATCAGTAGCAGCAACCGTTTCTATTACTTTGATTATTTGGGGTTCTATCTCAATTCTTATCGTGGAAGATGTAGAAATATACCCCGACAGAAATATCAGCAGTGCTCAAGAAGCACTATGGTGGTCTGTCGTTACTATAACCACAGTGGGCTACGGCGATTTTTATCCTGTAAGCCCTGAGGGAAGGATAATTGCCGCTATCTTGATGACAGCTGGGGTGGGATTATTTGGTACATTCACTGGTCTGGTTGCCTCATTGTTCATGGAAGATGACGATGAGAATGAAGAGGTCGTTTCTATAACCATGCAACAAATGGAGTTGATAGAATCTTTGCGAGATGAAATATGTCTTTTAAGAGCGGAAGTCGAATCCATTAAAGAAATGAACACATGACATTGCAATATCTAATAACTATAAAAACGTAAATCACTACACATTTAGGATTATCAAACTAAACTCTTATTTCTAAGGAGCAAAAAATGAATGTAGCTATCATTATTTTGGCTGCTGGTAAAGGTACACGCATGAAGTCCGATTTACCGAAAGTACTTCATCTTCTCAACGAAAAACCACTTATCCAGTATGTTTTGGATACAGCATGTAAAGTACATCCTCAAAAAATTGTACTTGTTGTCGGTCATGGAGCTGATTTAGTTAAACAAGCTGTTGGTCATGATGTATCTTATGTTTACCAAATAGAGCAACTTGGCACGGGACATGCCGTTCAGCAAGCCGAGCCAGTTTTTCAAGATTATCATGGCAACATCTTGGCAAAGCAAGCGTTGCCGCTCCTGATTTTATATGGGGACATGCCGTTGATTACTGCTCAAACCTTGAGAAAAATGATTGAGATACAATACCACAATCCATCCCCCTTAACCATTCTCACGGTAAAATTGGCTAGTCCGCGTGGGTTCGGAAGGATTTTACGAGATGAAACAGGAGCTATCAAAGCAATTATTGAAAAAGTAGATTGTACTTCTGAACAATTGCTGATTAACGAATTAAATGCTGGGGTTTACTGTGTTCAATCGAATTGGTTGTGGCAAAGTTTAAAACAAATTAAACTTAACCCTAAAGGAGAATATTATCTAACTGATTTGGTGGCAATTGCAGTAGCACAAGGTCATTCAATTGCTTCCCTAACTGCCAGTAATCCTATTGAAATCATGGGCATTAACACCACTGAACATTTAGCTGAAGCGACGCAGTTTTTGAAATCCCAACTGTAGAATCAGAAGTGCAGTAAAATGAATCAAGTAGATGACTTTCCATAACATAAGGCAAATATTGCCTAACTAGAAATTTAGATTATAGTATTAACGATATTAAAATTTGTGTTTTAAGTTGATGAATTTGCATGAATCGCATACCAGATAAATATAAAATTACATTTCACCTAACCTCATACATGGATAGTCTCGAAATTGAGGCAACTACCCAACGAGGGGTGGCTCAAGCAGAAACAGATTTTTTCCAACCGAGTCTCTCCAGCCGCTTAGCCAATCATGATTTAACTCAAATCCCCTTGCCGACTCTCTATGCTATTGGTAGAGGATTATATCAACAACTGATGACGGGGGATGTGGGTAGATTGGCTACAGACGTTTTACAGGATGCCGCTCGCTCAAAGAGTATGGTTCAATTCAACTTGCATTTTGAGGCAAAGCCTAATCAATTTGTGTTGACAAAATACCCATGGGAAATGATAGCTGATGGATTGGGACGCTTTTTAGTGCGTGATGAAGTAGTTGATGTGATTCGTTATCTTTCCTACCCACAGCCAACACTACGTTTTGAACCTGATTCTGATGAATCACAATTATTGCGAATTGTTTCCCAACCTCGTGATTTGTCACCTATTAATGCAAGTGAACTAGATTTAGAAGATTTGCACATTCTCTCGCCGCCATCATTTTCAACATTGACCCAGCGAATATTGATGGAACGTATTTCAATTTGGGGCATGCAATTTGATGGACATAGTGCACTGGTGATTCAATGTCATCATTGTTTTCACTTAAATTATCATCAAGCAAATAGCTGTCGGAAATGTGGAGCATCATTGAAAAATGCTCCCCAAATTGGTGCAATAGCGTTTGAAGATGAAGGACAGGCAAAATGGATACCCGCATCAAACTTAGCAGAAATGCTTTATAATGTTGAAGCCCAATTAGCTTTTGTCACACCACCTGAAACACAGCTAATGGGAGATATGATTATTTTTAATAGCGTTGCCCCAAGTTTAATCGCTGGGGGTGTACCTGCTGTTATTGGTATGCAATATCCTGTATCAGATGAATTTGTCAGTCAATTTGCTACTAGCTTTTATCAAGCATTACTTTTAAAAAATGATGTGCCAATTGCAATGCGGATAGCTCGCAAAGAAAATGCTCGCAAAGGATGGTACAGCCCCGTGTTATATCTGCGTCATTTCAAAGAAGGTAAAGTAGATGATACCGTAAGGTCTGCATATCCAACCCGTAGCATTGACACTACTTTACCTTCAAAAGCAAGTAATAGACATGCATTTTTGGTACGGTTATGGATGCGTAAGTCGACCACTTCTGCTATTAACAGGGGACAGTTACGACAAGTATTAGATTTACCAGAATCAGCTATAATCAAGCCCCTTCAAGTGGAAATGGATGACCTTGTTTCTATTGAAGGACGTAATTTGCGGCGGGGCGAAATCGAAGTACGAATTCAAGCTTCAGGGACTACCATTACTCCCAACAAAATGAAAATCTTTGTAGATGAAAATTTAGAAGCACCATGTGCCATCTTTACCATTAAGGCAAAGCAATTAGGCATGCTACCTATTCAATTTAGTGTGTGGCAAGATAGAGAAAATATTGCTACGATTAGACATCGTATAGAAATCATAGGGCAACAGACTCCTCCGAAAATAGCCATTGAAACTAAATCATTAGTAATTTCAGTACGGGATATTGTCAAAGAATTAGCCTTAATGGATGCCATGGGACCCCCTTGTCCACATTGTGGGGGAACGGTCATGCCAAACGCACTGTTTTGCAATCATTGTGGCAAGCCAATATTAGCCGATGAGCAGTTGAGACCAAGACCAATTCCAATGGGTACTTTGACACCTGATTTTTTCCTTGCTAATCGGTACATGATTGTACAAGAAATTGAATCTGATAATGGGGCAGTTATCTACGAGGCAACTGACAACCGCCTTAATCAACGCTGTATACTCAAAGAAATTACCATAGCTGCTTTGTCTAATACTGCTGAATGGGATTTGGCTTATGCTAATTTTAATCGGGAATCACGAATATTGTCATCCCTGTCACATCCTAACCTACGGCGGCTAGGTGACTATTTTAGTCTTGGAGGGCGGCATTACATGGTGTTTAACCATATCGAAGGGATAACGTTGTCTGAACGTATAGATAGCGTAGGTCAGCCCATGCCCGAAGGATTAGTACGAGTTATTGCTGGACAGTTGTGCAATTTGCTAGAATATTTACATAATTATCCGATTGTTTCGATTGATATTCAGCCCAATAATTTGATGCTAAATCAAAATGGTGAGGTTATTTTACTTGATTTGAGTGCTTTGCCAACTCGACATTCACCTGATGAGTCTTATTTTGTTGCTCCCGAAGTGTATGGCAGTCGAACTGACAGCCGAAGTGCCATTTTTTCACTTGGCATGACATTGTATACTTTGCTCACAACAAAAAAACCCCCTTCAATTCATGATTTGAGAGATTTTGACCCGCAAAGTGATTTGCAAAAGTATGTTTCGCCTGAAATGAGTTGGATTATACTCAAAGCATTAGCCATTAATCCTGTTGATAGATGGCAATCAGCAGGTGAAATGGCTTGGGCATTGCAAGGTAGCGAAATAGATGACCGTCTTATGGAATTAATGAGACAAGCTACCCCACCACCACAAAATCGAGGTAATCCTCAGCGGGTGGTAAGCAGCTCATCTCAAGACATTACGCCTCCACCTATATCGCAAAATATTCCATCTGAACCAAAGGAGAAACCTTCTACTTTGCGATATTTGTGGATACCTGTTATATTAATGGCAATTGGGATGATATGTATTTCGAGTATGTTTATTGGATACAACGTGTTTTTTGAGCAGGATGGTTCGATGATTCCAATTATTGCAGTATCAACTGACATGCCTAACCCGATGCCCACATTTAGCCCAACATTAGCAGAATCAACCATGCCTGTGGTTACATTTGATATGAATACCGCCGAAATTTCTGGTGATAATTCAACAGAAACGCCTATTATCAAAACACCAACACCAACAATATCTCCCATGTTGTTGCCATCGCCGACGGAAACATTGCCACCTGAACCAACTTTTACCCCAACACCTGTACCAATTATTGGAGTTGTATCTACGGGGGGTAATCGTTTAAATGTACGCAGTCATCCCAACACTGATGGAGATTTAGTGGGAAGATTGGAAAATGAAACTGAAATTGTTATATTAAACCGCACTTATAATGGTGAATGGCTTGAAATTCAAGACAATACTGGGCAACAAGGCTGGGTTTTTACTCCATTAATCATGCTTTCTATAAATGTTGATGGAGTTCCTGTCGCAGAATCATTACCACCTGAACCTGTTACAGGCATTGTTAATGTTGAAGGAAATAGTTTAAATGTTCGTAATGGAGCTGGTACTGATTTTAATATCATTAGCCGTTTAACAAATGGAAGCAATGTAACAATCTTGCGGCGAAATTTAAGTGGAGATTGGTATGAAGTGCGACTAATTGATGGTCGAATCGGCTGGCTGGCATCTGAATTTATTGAGGTCACAGGAGATATTGAAAATATTGAAGTGGCTACTGTAGACATGTGACACATGTGTCTCATCTATGTCACATAAAAAGTTATGATACATTCACTCTTCTATCAAAAAGATGGTACAATTAGGCGAAATCTCACCTTAATAGAGATTGAGCAGGCTTATAAAAGTTCAGAAGGGGTGTTATGGGTTAGTTTGGAAGACCCCATAGCTGAAGAAATTCATGGTTTACTGCATGATATTTTTCAGTTTCACCCGCTAACCATTGAGGATTGTGAAAATATTGGCTATCAAGCCCCAAAAATAGATGTATTTGGTGATTATCTTTTTTTGATTATGCATGCTATTCAGCCTGGTTTTTTAGTTGATAAGTTGAATATTGAATTGAATATGATGGAACTGAATTGTTATTTGGGGCAAAACTATCTTATCACCTCGTATCGTTCTAGCGAAATGCCTTGTATTGAGAAAGTTCGAAAGCAATTAGAACTTAATCCAATAATTCTTGAACAAGGAGCAGATTTTCTTTGTTATACTATTCTTGATGTGATGATAAATAAATATATACCGATTATTGATGCAATGGAAAATAAGATGGATACTCTTGAAGATGAGGTTTTAAGCAATCCTAGACAAGATGTATTGCAAAATATTTTAGACTTAAAACGAAGTGTGCAAACTCTACGGCGAATCACATCTCCTCAACGGGATGTGATAAATCATTTAAGTTTAGGGACATTCCCACAAATCAAAAACCGAAGTCAGATATATTTTCGTGATATTTATGACCAACTGGTACGATTACATCAACTTGGCGAAGAGATACAGGAGATGGCTACAAGTACGATTGATATATATTTGACGATAACATCAAACAATATGAACGAAGTTATGAAAATCTTAACAATTTTTTCTACTATTTTCTTGCCATTATCATTTTTAGCAGGGATATATGGCATGAATTTTAAGTATCTGCCTGAAGTAGAATGGCAATACGGATATTTTATTTTGTGGGTTGTTTTTATTGGAATTAGTGGTGGTATGTTAGGATATTTTAAGAAAAAAAAATGGTTTTAAGGTTTTAGTATTAAACTTGCGTTTTTTAAAAACTTGTGAGATAATTATCTTAAGTTGTCAATAACCCCCGCTAGAAGTCGGGGACTTGCGGGAATAGTCTTGCAGGCTCCAAGTTGACCAGACTCAGCACTTGTAAGAGTGCTACATTACCGTCGGCTGATTTCTATGAGGGTTGAAATTACTGTTTATTAGTGTGGTAATTGTTAATTTAAATTTCTAAAGTTAAATTTGCAAATAATTACCTACTATGTTAAAATCTACATTGGTCAACTGCCCATCCGAGCCTAACAGCATCGGGAGGGATATTGCAAGCCCAGGTTGAATAGTTTCAGCCACTGGTCTTCGGACCAATTGGGCTATGTTTGCTGGGAATATATAGGCACTGCGGGATTAGCCGAGTCCCGTGCCATGCGAGTGTGACTAAACATCACTGAGGGGTAGGTGAAATGGATAGTTAGAGTTGGTGAGTTGGTAACTAAACAAACTCCTGAACTCTTAACTCAAAACCCTGGTAAACATTAGTAACGGCACGTAAGACTGTTCGTCCCCTCGTTCCAGTTCTGCGTAGGGACGAGAGAGGATGAATGATTACGATGGCACCCACCGCGAGGGGCGGTGCGGGACAGTGTTAAGTTAGCTATCGTTTTTGCCCCAATCCCCATTTAATTTTGCTAGTGAGGTAGTAACCTCACCTAAAAAACGGGTGGCAATTTTTCCCACCGGAGCAACTAACGGCATCAGTGGGTTTTCTTGCCTCGAGATCGGTAAAACAATGGCATTACAGGGTAATCTGAGAGACTTTGGCACAACACAACTTCTTAACCTAGTCAGTTTGGCACGAAAAACTGGTGCCATGAAAATGGTAACAAGTGATGATGCCGCTTCTCTCTATTTTCGAGAAGGTAAGCTAATTCATGCCTCCACAAAAAAGCGGAGTGCACGTTTGGCGAATATTCTGTTTGAGTCCAAAAAATTGTCAGAGGATCAGGTGAACGCCATTGAGCGTCAACCCAAACCTCCTTCCGATAAGGCTTTGGGAATTGAACTCATTCGGAAGAGTGTTGTCAACCAACAAGATATTATCAATAGCGTAAAGAACTTTATGTTGGATGTGGTTTACTCTCTCTTTTCATGGACTGAAGGGGAATTTAATTTTAATCAGGGTGCTTTGCCATCCCATGATAGAATTACTGTTCCTCTCAACCTAGACAATGTGATTTTAGAAGGAAGCCGTCGTATTCAGGAGAGCGAACGACTAGTTGATGAGCTTCCTAATCTTGGTGTTGTTGCACTCAAGATTACAGATAAACCATTACGGGATGTGAAATTGACTCCGGATGATTGGCGTGTTATTTCGCATATTCATCCTAGGAATACAATTCAACAGATAGCCCAAGCCAACAATATGGACGAGTTTCAAATTCGCAAAATTGTTTATGGGATGCTCCAAGCTGGTTTGGTAGAACTTATTAAACCAGAGGGAATTCAACAGAAAAAGAAATTTATGACAAGGGCTCAAAAGAAGGCGAAAAGAGAATCGCCCGCAATGAAACGCTCTGTCGTAGAAAGGCTAATTACTCGTATTAGGCGGATTTAATTTGTTCCTAGCTGTGCAACATACATAAATAAGTGTTTAGTTAACGCTCATTTAAGTTTTGTAGCATGCTTCTGGAATATCGCTTGGGGAGTTTGTTCGTACCTCAAGAGTCTATTTTTCGAACGTATTAGGATGAGTTGTTAAAACTCATTTTTATTGTAGAGAGTTTACCAAATAACCAATCAAGATTTTGCTTTATGTGAAATCTTGGTTTAAAGTAAAATGTATAGTTTATATCAAGGATTAAAATTGGTTTTTGCAACATCTCAAATATCTAACAATACTACTATCAACAAGTTATCTCATAAGGTAGGTCACAATGCAAACCGTTAAGATGGTTGTCACTGGACCATTCAGTGCAGGCAAAACACAGTTCATTCGATCTATCAGTGAAATCGATGTCGTTTCAACCGAACGGGGACTTTCTGCTGATGCCGAACGTGGTGTTAAAGACGAAACAACTGTCGCTATGGACTTTGGTCGTATTACAATTGATGATGATTTAATTTTGTACTTATTCGGTACACCAGGCCAGCGACGGTTTGATTTTATGTGGGAAATTCTCACGGAGGGGATGTTAGGGTTTATTGTACTCATTGACAGTGTACGACCCGAAACATTTCGGGAAGCGAAACATATTTTGGAAGTCTTCCGTGGATATGCTGAAACCCCTTATGTGGTGGCGGCTAACAAACAAGATTTGCCTGACGCTTGGAGTGTGGAAGACTTACGCATTGCTCTAAAAATAGATAGAAACATTAAAGTTTTGGAATGCGTTGCTGTTGACAAAGAAAGTGTAAAAGAAGTAATTTTAGAGTTACTTTATTCGATTTTAGAACAAATGGAAGACGAGTAGTTTTAGAGTTATTTTATTCGATTTTAGAACAAATGGAAGATGCGTCAACTACCAACCAAACATAGTCAACAACTCCGACTAAAAATCGGAGGCTTGTAAGGATGGTCTTACAGGCTACGAGTTGGCTAAACTCAGTCTTTCAAGAAGACTACGTTACCGTAGAGTAGGGGTTTATGGCTATAAGCCCCTACAATAGGTGCGGTAGTGTTCTGGCTACCCTTCCAGCATGTCTCACTTATGTTAAGTTTCGCCAGGTTTTCTGCTTTGTAGCATTAAAAACTGGCAATGTTTTTCAGTATTCAACACCGCCCGACTAGAAGTCGGGATCCAACAACTGGTTTCTATGATTTTGAGGCGGGAAATTCATCCCACCAAACCTAGCGACATCGGTGGGTTCTCTTGCTTTGTTTTCGATGAAGCATTGTTTGTAACCATCACCCCATGATTAAGATTATTCTGCGTGAACCAACACACATTTATCCATTTTTTGAGCCTGCTAGGGATCTTCGTATTTTGGATAAACCTTTGTGGTTGCATCATAGAGATATTTTAAGTGCTTATTGTAGCGAAGAACGCGAATATAAACCGGGCATGCCTATCCAAGATACTACCTCTGCCACTATCATTTATAGAGATAATCTTTATTTTGATGAGGCATCGTTTAAGGTTTTCATTGAAAAAGCTCGCAAAAAAGATGTTCCCTGCCAAATTGCATTTGCTAAAGATGATAAATCAATTACCAACCATGCCATTCATCTCCAATCGGGCATAAGGTTGCAAGGGGATGTCTATGTAGCAGATTTATATTATTATCCCAATGGTTATAGCAAACAACATGCCAAAAATATGGAACCAATTGTGGTTGATACAGACCCACAAGAAGTAGGGTATTATCATGTACCAACATACATGGCTTACCAACAAGGGGATTTGATATATCAAGTGCCACATTATCCTTTTCTTTCTATTGAGAATTGGGTTCATATTTTTCTGGCAAATACAGCGTTCGGTCTCTTTGCCCAGGGAATACGTATTGAAGCAGAACTAGATTCCAGTTTGTGGTTCTTGCTCAAAGTACTCTTTAGTTCATTAATTGAACGTAAGCAGTTTATCGAATCTTCGCAATTGGTCAGAGTAGGTAAGAACTGCCAAATTGACCCAGCAGCTGTCATTCAAGGTCCCACGATTATTGGAGATAATGTTACGATTGGGGCGGGTGTTGCTATCAATTCTTGTTTTATTGGTGACAATGTAAATATTACACAAGGGTGTCAATTAAATGTTAGTGTCATTGGTAGCGGTACATTCTTGCCGTTTCGGGCTTCTTTATTTATGACAACCTTGATGGAAAATGGCATGGTGGCTCAAAATACCTGTTTGCAAATGTGTGTCATCGGGCGTAATACATTCATTGGGGCAGGAAATACTTTTACTGATTTTAACTTGGTGGCAAAACCTATTCGCACTTTACACAACGGTAAACTTGTAGATGTGATGCAACCCGTACTTGGTGGTTGTGTTGGGCATAATTGCCGCATTGGGTCAGGGCATGTTTTTTTCCCTGCCCGTATCATCGAATCAGATGTGGTTCTGTTTGCAAAACAAGGTCGGCATGTTATTGATAAAAATATTACTTTTGCAGATAGTGACCATCACAGCTATCCTGGTGAGAAGCATATACCACTTTACCAATCTGTACAACAGTCAGAGAGGTAGGTCATGGATAATTTCGCATTTATCATTCACCCCATTAATCCCAAACGTGATGTGGAACGCAAATTTCCCTTACTAGGTAAATATTTGCCTGTTTCTGCTATTAACTTTTTGTCTCGATTATGGCCACCCGTCTACATTTCTCACATCGAGGGAATTAAATCTCAAGCTACTAACAAAGAAATTGAGGGTTGGTTTGTAGCATGCCCTTTCACGCCACAAGTGATGATGAGTTTGTCACATCATGAAGTCTATCGCAAGATAATTAAGACAGGACAACTCGCTCAAAAACATGGGGCAAAAATCTTAGGATTAGGAGCATTTACCTCTGTTGTTGGAGATGGCGGGATAACAATTGCTAAATATCTTGATATACCCGTTACGAATGGGAATAGTTATACCATTGCTATTGCAGTTGAAGCAATTAAAAAAGCTGCTGAAGTGATGAATATCGAATTGTCTCAAGCTACAGTGGCAATTGTAGGAGCGACAGGCTCAATAGGAAAGGTATGTGCTCAATTATTAGCCCGCGATGTCGGGAAGATATTACTATTGGGTCGTAGAAAAAATGCTTTAAATGATGTACAATTAGTTATAGCACAAAATAGCACTGCACAAGTACAAATCAGCACTTCTCTTGAAGATTTGCAAAATGCTGATTTGATTATTGCTGTCAGTAGTGCTGTTGAGAGTATTATTCAAGCTCATCACTTAAAATCAGGAGCGGTAGTGTGTGATGTGGCTCGACCAAGAGATGTCTCTCGACATGTGGTTGAGAAACGCCAAGATGTTCTGGTTATTGAAGGAGGCATGGTAGAAGTGCCAGGTGATGTTAAATTTAATTTTAACTTCGGCTTTCCAGAAAAAATGGCTTATGCCTGCATGTCCGAAACAATGATTCTGGCAATGGAACAACGATATGAATCTTTCTCGTTAGGTAAAGATATATCATTGGAGCGTGTCCAAGAAATTGCACGTCTGGCTAAGAAACATGGTTTCAAATTGGGGGGGTTTAGAAGCTTTGAAAAACCTGTTACCCAAGATTATATTGATAAAATTAAATCAAATATTTAGAAATTAACTTTAAAAGTTGGTTTCACACTCATATTAAAACGAGGTTGCTACATGAGCAAAGGTCGAATTTTAGTAGTAGAAGATGACCCTGACATTTCAAAGATGTTAAAAATTTATTTTGATTCACAAGGGTATGAAGTTTTAGTTGAAATGCGTGGTGATGATTCGTTGACGACATGTGCTAAAAAGATGCCGAATGTTGTGGTATTAGATATTAACCTGCCCGACATAAACGGCTATGAAGTATGTCGTCAGTTACGTGGAAACCTTCGTACCAAACATATCCCAATTATTTTTCTCACTCAAAAAGATGAACGCAGTGACAAAATACATCCGTCGTGCTAAGTTTGAAAACTTGACCAACCCCACTACAGGACTTCCAAGTGGCAAACTTATTGAGGAACAATTGAAAACGATTAAGAATCAAGAAAATTGGACACTTCTTTATATTGGTGTTTATGATATGGAGCCTTTCAAAGAGATTCAAGGTATTGTTGCTTTAGATGATGTACTATTATTTATTGCCACTGTCTTGAAAGAATCAATCGAAAAACATGGTACACTGAATGACTTTATCGGTCATGCGGGGAGCAATGATTTTATCATCGTTACTCAACCTGATGTTGCAAGTGTAATATGCCATGAAGTTACAAATCGTTTTAATAAAGAAGTTCAAGTTTTCTATCCGTTCCGTGTTCGTCAAGAAGGAAAAGTAATAACTATAGATAGTCGAGGAAACAAACTAGAATCACCATTTATGACTCTTTCTGTAGGATAAGTTTTTCTTTTTGATTCATCTTTTTATTGTTCATAGTTTATCCTTTTTAAGGATTGACATTTTATGAGTGCTGTTATGATTGACGGAGGTATAGTTCATTACGAAGCCTTCGGTAGAGGAACACCAATTTTATATATCCATGGGTGGCTTGGGTCATGGCGTTATTGGATGCAATGCATGGATTCGATGGCTGTTGAGCATCGAGTCTATGCTCTTGATTTATGGGGATTCGGCGATTCAGACAAGGCAAAAAAACGTTTTAATCGTGATGATTATTTAGGACTTATTGATATTTTCATTCAAGAAATGGGTATTCGGAAGCCCGTTATTGTGGGACATGCTTTGGGAGCATGGATTGCTATTGACTATGCCGTGCATTATCCTGATAAAATCGGTAAAATTATGGCTGTAAGTTTACCGCTTATTGCCGACCAAATTGACCGCCGCCTATTAACTTTTCAAGAAGGCTCTTCATTGGCAAAGTTGTTCCGTTGGTGGAATCCTATCCCCGATAAAGAAATTGAACATGAAGCAGAACGTACGGCTGAAAGTGCTATTCATCTTAGCCTAAATGCTTTTAGAAATGTTAATTTTGAGTATAAAATTCGTCATATTGCTTGTAATGTGTTAATAGTTTGTGGTGAAAAGGATGAGGTCATTGATGTAAACGCCACCCGTAATATTGATAACGATGGACTTGAAAATGTTAAGTATATTGGGCTGTCAGGCTCAAAGCATTTTCCTATGGTTGACCAAGGTAAGAAGTTCAATCGCTTATTGAAAGATTTTGCGGATAAAAAAGCTACATTAGAATCATTACAACTTAAGGAAGAGTGGCGGCGCAGAACACGTTAATAAAATCTTTGCAACTTTTGGATAGTGATAACGTAACACTGCGTAACTTCTAACTATTTTTATGTTAACGAAAGGAGAACTCTGCTCATTGAGCAAAGAAATATATTATGACTGATACTAACATTGAACCTCAAGAACCTCAAGAAACCATGGCTATTCAAATCATTCCATCTCTGGAAGACGAGGATGCCACAAAGAAAGAGAAGTCAAATCATTGGCAGAATATCATCCGTGATTTTCAAACTTTAGGACAAAGCCTTGTGTCCGCCATTAAAGATATTTTGCCCGGCGATAAAGACAAACAAACAGAGCAAGTCAACGAGTTTCGTGACAGTTTAGAAAACATGGTTAATCAAGTTGTCAAATCTATTGATAATGCAGTTAATTCGCCTAAAGTGGATGGCGTAAAATCTGAAATGGGAAAGGCGGTCAAAGACGTGAAGGGAGTTGGAGATAAAGTATACACAGAGTCTCGACCCCAAGTTATCAAAGCCTTACAAACATTGCGAGATGGTGTTCAAACAATGATTGAACGCTTGGAAGAATCTACTACCTCAGAAAAAACTTCTTCACCTCCCCCTGAGGCTAAAGTCGAAGAAGTAAAACCAGAAGAACCAAAGGAAACGGAACCAAAGGAAACGAATAGAAGTTAGGAGTTAGGAGTAAGGGGAATTTCTCCCTACTCTCTACTCCCCTAATTGTTGTATTCGTAATTCAGCCGAATCTAATTTATGATTACTGCTTACTGCTTGACCAATTCAACGCCATGCTCGTACAAGGCAAGCGATTCATCTAAAGGTAAATCACCCTCCTCTAATTTTTCAAGGGTTTTCGTTAATTCTTCAAACATTGCCTCAAAAGTCTGATTATTAATTATTTCTGACATGTTAATATCCTCATTCGAAATCACAAAGCCAGTTTTATATAATTGCTAGAAATGCAAAATTACATCTCTCATTATTTGAGGAACTTGGATTCTGTCTTACTTTCAATCATTCACCAGCACCATAGCTATAGCAATATATTGCTGAATAATCGAAAGTAAAAAAGGTACTTTACTTTTGTTTGTTTTTTTTCCAAAATTTCTTTAAATTAACTATTGACATTATAGGATTTTATGTTACAATGTTCATGTCTTGACAATCTTAAGATTTGGTCAACAACCCCCCACTAGAAGTGGGGGGGCTTGCGGGAGTAATCTCGCAAGCCTCAAGTTGACCAGACTCAGCACTTTTTAAGTGCTACGTTACCGTAGAAAGCTACAACAGGTACGTCAGGGTGCTTCTCCAGCCTTGCCCGCTACGGTCAGTGATTAAACAGGTTTAAAGGGGTTAAGCCAGTGTTGCTGACATTCAAACCTACGGACCAACATTGTCGAGGAGATAAAAACTTAGCGAAAGCTATGTTGAGTTTTGCCAGTTTCTCTGCTTTGCACCCTTAAAAAACTGGCACCCCATTTTAATATTCAAGCCATCCCGCCACAAGAGCTGGATGGGAAACTAACGTTAAGGCAAAAAAGAGGCTGATTTCTATGACTAAACAAAAAAAAATATCTTTAGTAGTTGTTTCTCTGTTAGTAATAGTGGCGTTGTTGGTTCCGTTTGTGATGCAAGCCGACCGTAATAAAATTCCCCCGCCGCCGCCATTTCCTTTAGAAGGAACCCCTCAATTTGAAGGAGGATGGCGAGGTCCCGATGGCAAACCACCAACAGCAACACCTAATCCCATTGAGGCAAAGGAGACAGCAAAACATTCCCCAAGGACAAAACGACCTGTAATGCCAACTATGGAAATGATTGATCTTGCTCCTGATATACCTCACCTTGATAAGTCTCAAATTACTGTTCGGCGAGGTAAAAGTGGGAAGACAGTAGTTTTGTTATTAGATCCACGAGCAGATAAAGAAGCTATCCTTGAAAAACACCTCAACCATAATGAGGGTGATGAAGTGCTTCATACTACTTTGCCTATGCGAGGTTTTTTAGAATTCGTAGAAAGTATGAAGCCTGAAATTATTAATTTAGCCCCCGGCACACCCTACTGTAAGATGTACCAAATTGTAGGAAAGCGAGGGCAAACAGGCAAAACAGTCATTATCATGGTAGCAATTGATACTGACAAAGAAGATGTAATCAAAGCCTATTTTGATAAAGAAGCAGGTGATGAATTTAAATTCACTGCTCCTGTTCCTGGTAGGGATCATCCCGACTGTGAGTAGTTTATAAATATATTTAGGAGTCTCAAACTTGTAGTTTGAGCAGTTTAAAACTATGAGTTTGAAACTCCTACATTTTCAAATTTTACTTTAACTATTGATTAACAAAAAAGGATTTATGATGACATTTAAAAAATTATTGTATGTTTGTGTAATACTTTTATTAGCCCTTATTTTTGTTACGAGATCTTCTGAAATTAGTAATGCTCAAGATTTAGGATCATCCAACAGATTTGGTGCAGCTGGTTTTCCTTCGGTTAACCAATCCACTGAGTTTTCTTCTGCGGGAGATTATTATGTTTACATGGCATCAACAGGTGCACCTATTGAAACAATTCCTGTAAAAGGTATATCTAGTTCTGGTACTATACTGCTTAATTGGTTAGGGCTTACAGCTAGAGATAACAATAACCCTGGTGGTGATACTGATTTTATAGCTGCTGGTCTAATCACAACCCAGACAGGTATTCACTGGTTTGCTAGCACTGAACCTAAGTCCCATGTAGCAACTGAAATAGAATGCATTCAAGGTTACGAAGGATGGCACAATATGTATGGTCAGCCTACTGCTTGTATAAGTATTCAAGGAAGTATGGGACTAGATCATTATGGTAATGATTGGCTTCGGGTACAAATCGTTACTTATGGTAATGGATATTGGATTGTACGTTTCAGGAATGATGCCACTGGAAAAACAAAAGATGTGGCAAAGATATATACCAACAAAACTATAGTGACAGATGCTCATATTGGTCTACGTAAGAGTTGGAATGGTACTGAGAAAAGCTTTAAAAGCGGATTTTATAATCAAGATTTTAAGTACCGTCGGGGTATGTACTGGGCTCATGCCCCTTCAGGTATTTCTAACTTTGACGATAGTGTTATCGGCATGAGCAGTGAGTTCTGTCCTCCTTATGGATTTGATACTTATGTCCAAAACAATCCCTATTTATGGTATTTAGGGCATACTCTTCACGCTGAATCAAGTGAGGAATTAGCTTGTAGTGGTAAACTTTACACTGGTGGTGGGGCTGAAACTGAAGTAACAAGCATTATTGCTGAATATAGTGGTTCCCTACCAAATGGTGTACAAGGCAGAGTGTTATCTTCAGAAAATGGAGAAGCATGTGTTCACACTAATCGGAAAATAGCTAGTATTTGGGAACAGTGGCATATTGATACTATTTCCACGAATTTGTATGCATATCGGGGTAATAACGGTGAATATTTGTCAAGGATATCAAATGATGACTTATGGGAAGAAGCTGCTTATCCTGTTGATGGTAGCAGTAACTATAATCTTGATGCACTATTTATTTATGAACATGTTGAACCTTACGTTTTCAGACTAAAAAACGCAGGAAATAACCGTTACGTTGACCACAACAAAGGTAGGTCATGTGTAGAAGCAATTTCACCTTATGCCGGAAGTGAAACATTATTTAGGTATGTAGCTCCCTAATTAATCAGGGTAAATGTGATAATTCACAGGGGACGATTAGTCTCTGTAGATTTTTGAAAATCTGTGGAATCTAGTCATCCCCTTTTTGATAGCTATACTTAAGGTTTGTTACGACACAAAACAAGGTAACAAACTCTAATCCTTAAAGAAAAAGGTAGCTGGCAAATTAAATCCATTTTGTCGTAAGATATAATCGCTTTTGGGTCGGATACCAGTAGCTTGGTGGATGCCATCAACTTTCCCATCGGAGGTATCTCCAGTGTCATGGAACTTGAAAATATCCGTTAAGGTAACAATATCCCCTTCCATGCCTTGTACCTCTGTAATATAGGTCACTTTTCGACTACCATCACGTAATCGGGAAGCTTGGACAATGAAATGAACAGCAGAGGAAATTTGACGGCGAACTGTTGTCAAAGGCAAATCCACTCCAGCCATAAGCACAAGCGTTTCCAAACGAGAAATACAATCTCTCGGCGAGTTTGAGTGGACAGTAGTCATACTACCATCATGACCAGTGTTCATTGCTTGTAACATGTCGAGTGCTTCTCCGCTACGACACTCTCCAATTACAATTCGTTCAGGACGCATGCGTAAAGCATTAACCACACAATCCCGAATAGATATTTCGGTTGGGCTATCGGGAGTTGGTTTCTTCGTTTCCAAACGAACTACATTGCGTTGCTTGAACTGCAATTCAGCCGCATCCTCAATGGTGACAGTTCGTTCATGCTCAGGAATAAAAGCTGAAAGGACATTGATTAGTGTTGTTTTACCTGAACCTGTACCACCTGACACAACAATATTCCGCCGAGAAACGACAAGAGCCTCTAAAAACCGTGCCATATTTGATGTTAATGAACCAAAATTAATTAGGTCTTCCATTTTGAGTTTATCCTTAGAAAACTTACGAATGGTGATGTTTGGTCCATCTAATGCACATGGGCGGATAACAGAATTGACCCGTGAGCCGTCAGGTAAACGAGCATCAATTAATGGCTCGTCAGAGTTAGCCCGCCGTCCTAATGGTTTAACAATGCGTGCTACAATTCGCTCGACATGGTTATCATTCAAAAACTTATGCCCTGACTCAACAATTTTTCCTTTGCGTTCGATGAAAATGATAAATGGTCCGTTGACCATAATTTCCGAGACATCATCGGCTTCGATGAGTGGTTCAATTGGTCCGTAGCCAAATATTTCGTTCAGTACATTATCAATGAACAGAGGTTGTTTTATAGTGTTTGGTACCTTTATCCGTCCACCTTGTATCAAATCCTCGACTGCCTTGCGAGCGACTTGCTCTCGTTCATCAGTGCGTTCTAATGGCATATCAAGAGGTAAGTCAGGTGCCAACACCCGTTGGCGGAGATTGTCAGCCACTTTTAATTGTAAGCGCATGGTTGAAGCCAATTCACTGGCGATAAAACCACGTTGCGGGGGAGCACCAGGTGGGTCAGGCTTAAGTGGGATAAGAATTGGGTCATCTTCAGGAGCCTTTTCTTTTTTCTTTAGTTTTGGCTTGGGTGGTTTGCGTGTTGGTGCCTCTCTTTTTTTTGTTTTACCAAATAGTGCCATAATTTCTCCTATGTTTATTGAAAATAATTAAATAAATTAACCACGACTTTTGATTAACATAACTTGCATTATTTCATCCGCTTTATCATGGGGGATGTTTAATGATTTTTGTAAATTGGCAATAAATACCTTCTCATTGGGATGGAGTATACCATCTGCTAATGCTAAATCATCCATAATTGAAAAAAGCCGCATTAACATGTCAGATAATGCTTCTGTTGAATACATCTTAAAAAGGTTCATACGCCCTAAGAGCCAGCCCGCCCCTTCGATTTCTGTATCTACGATTTCACCATCAATGGAAATAACGGCTAAGACAATAGCCGCTACTGCTTCGGCAGGTGTGAGATTGTATTGTGATTCCATAGAAATCAGCCGTTGGAAACCCCGACTTCTAGTCGGGGGAGGAAAACGGCTTGCCTCCTTTTTTGCCTTAACGTTAGTTTCCCATCCAGCTCTCTTGTGGCGGGATGGCTTGAATATTAAAATGGGGTGCCAGTTTTTTAAGGGCACAAAGCAGAGAAACTGGCAAAACTCAACATAGCTTTCGCTAAGTTTTTATCTCCTCGACAATGTTAATCCGTAGGTTTGAATGTCAGCAACACTGGCTTAACCCCTTTAAACCCGTTTAATCACTGACCGTAGCGGGCAAGGCTGGAGAAGCACACTGTCGTACCTGTTGTAGCTTTCTACGGTAACGTAGCCTTTCGAAAAGACTGAGTCTGGTCAACTTGAGGCTTGCAGAATTGTTCCTGCAAGCCCCCGACTTCTAGTCGGGGGTCGTTGACTGGCTCAATAATCCGAAACTTGTAGTTTGGGACTTCTGCGTAAACCCTAAAAACAAAAATTGGTATAGTAAATTATACAGTATTTGGAAAATTAAGGAGTAAACTATGTGTAAAAGAAAAAACCTCACTATTATTTGTGAGGTTTATGGGCCCTGCTGGATTCGAACCAGCGGCCGACCGGTTATGAGCCGGTTGCTCTACCGCTGAGCTAAGAGCCCGTAAAGCGGACGACGAGACTCGAACTCGTATCAACAGCTTGGAAGGCTGTGGTTCTACCATTGAACTACACCCGCATGCAAGAAGTCGGGGTGACTGGATTTGAACCAGTGACCTCTGCGTCCCAAACGCAGCACTCTAAACCGGACTGAGCTACACCCCGATACTCAGTATAATAGTATTATACTCAATTTGATTAATTTTGCAAATTTAAATTTAATTTTTTGCTGATGAATTTGTAGTTTATTCTGAATTGCTCGGAAAATTTGGTCTTTGGCTTAAATATGGTATAATAATATTATATTGAAATTATGAATTGCAAAATTGATTTTGCAATCCTAAATAGGAGTATATGAATGTCGTTAGCTGTAAATACATTTGAAGATTTAATACATGTTATAGAAACCCGTCCAAAATGGCGACGTAAATTAGTCAGGGTCTTGTTTCCTGAAATTGATATACCAAAAGCATTGAAAGAACTTGCTGAAGCTCAAAAACGAACTGAGGAGGCAATTCATCAGTTGACTAAGCGTGTTGGTATGCTAGAGGTTAAGGTTGATAATCTTGAAATCCGAATGGATAGAATGGAATCAAAAATGGATAGAATGAACGGTACTTTAGGTCAATTAAAAGGGTTGACCTATGAAAGAACAGTTTTTGATAAATCAGTATCAATTTTTGGGCGATTCTTACGGAAAGGACATGATGCACGAAGCAAAGTAGGAGATTGCCTTCAAGATGCAGAAGATAATGGTCAAATCACAGAATTAGAACATGACCAAGTATTAGCTTGTGACTTGCTGTGGGGAGGAAAATCAAAAAAGACTGGTGAAGATATTATTTTGGTGTTAGAAGTATCATGGTGGATTGAGTCGCATGACATACAGCGGGCAGTTGAACGAGCTAAGGTTTTGCGTCAAATCAAATTAAACGCATTGCCCGCTATAGTAGGAGTAGAATGGTCACAAGAAATGAAAGCTTATGCCGCAGAACAGAACGCTGTATTAGTTACGAATACAAGATTAGAAAAGGCATCATGGCTTTCAGCTATAGAACAATTAAGCTGATTCTATCCGTTTACCCTACGAATTGTATGCCGTACTTTTTTTGTAGATAATTAACCATACATGCAAAAAGGTCTTCCTATTTGGGAAGACCTTTTTGTTTACTTCATGCACACCGTAGCATTACTTCACAAGTGGAGCTGATGCTACGGCATGCCGAGTACTACTGGATTTGGGTCGTGCAATTCAGCTTGCATGAGGGGAGAGGGCTGTTCAATGCTATTTTTTGACAAGATAAAATTGGAGGGTCGAAGCTTGCTTTGACATGAAAAAGCAAGCGATTTGATGCTCCATTGTGCGACCACGTGATTGAAAATTAGTCAAAATATCCCAAGCCAGGACAAATGGCAAAAAAAGATGGCACTAAGAGATAAGCCTGACAATCCGCATCTATGTTACGATAAAGATTGCCAATTGGTGTATCGGTTAAATATTCAAGATTCATTGTGCCATGCTCCCCCCATTGAACCGTATAAATATTATCATGAGTATTTTCCATGTGAATCGGCACTTTATAGTCCCAATCTGCTTGATTATATAACGTAACATCAAATAAGACAAAATGGGACTTGATGGGGAAATCTACGTTTTCAGGAATGAAAAAATTAGATATACCTATACCTGCAGGTAAAGCAACAGTTTGATAAAAATGGAACGGATAATGGGTTCGCATGCCCCGATAATTATTGATAAACACACCAATAAATATAAGATTACTCAAGATAAATAATCGAATGATATATTTCCTTCGGTTAAACGCAATCAGAAGTAACAGTGTCAATAATAAATGTGGTGCCAAAGTACGATAATCACGATCTCCCGCAAAACGATAAAGTGTAATTTGAAAAATTAACATGATAGCTACATTATAAAATGCTAGTAATTCTACATTGTTTATTTCATCAAATAAATGTTTAAAATCAATTTTTTGCTTAAAATAGCCAAATAAAGTACTTCCAATAAACCATCCTAATCCCATTACCACCAAAACATATTGATAGCGGTGCAAGATTTCAATCCCATGACCAACATGAAACCATCTCAAATTTCTGATAATATTTGCTACTACTGCAATGGGTAATGGCGGAAACCAATCACCTATTTTTAGATAGAAAAATAATAAGGGATATGGTGCATTTAAGTAGCGATATTGCCAAGCCATGATAGCCATAATTAAGATTGTAGAAGCTATTGACATGAATATTACTAATTTAGTGGTATTTTTAAAGCATAGTAGAAAAAACGGGAATAGTAAAAATCCCCATGTTAATCTTGCAAATGAAGCAACTAAAATAAAAATAAAAAATAGTAATTTATATAAATAAGTCGCATATTTTTGTTGGTTTAGTAAAATATAAAATCCACCCGCCAATAAAATTCCAATAGCATGATGCAGGCTCTCTTGCATATTGGTGGGAATAAATACCAATAATGCCCAAAAACTGCCAATAAAAAAGAGAAGGGTAATATTCTGTTCTTGAGAGGGTTGGGTAATATAAGCAAACCATGCCAGAGCTAATGTAATCAACACAAGGTTAAAAATGAGACCTGAATAACTGTGCCAACCAAATACATAACCCAATGCACCATACAATACTGGAAATGTAGGACCATGCGACCCAAAATGCGTAAATTGAGCAGAAGCAGGTTGTTCATCAGTGGTATAGTAGCCCCCTGAAAAGCCAACTTGACTAAAGGTACTAATTTGATGCCAGTAGTTAATTTCGTCGTTGACATAGGCGGGTATGAAATCGAAAACCATTTTTCCAAAAATAAGATAAATGAACAACATGGTAACTATAGTGGGGCATAAAATTGTGAATA
>NBMH01000250.1 GCA_002084875.1 Anaerolineaceae bacterium 4572_78
GTATTGGTCATGCTGTCTGAAACAAGAAAGGTTTTCCCCAAACCTTTCTTGTTTGGATGTATTGGTCATGCTGTCTGAAACAAGAAAGGTTTTCCCCAAACCTTCCTTGTTTAGATGTATTGGTCATGTTGTCTGAAACAAGAAAGGACTCGGAAGACCTTTCTTGTTTTTTTCTAAGCCAAGTTTATATTTAAACCAATTGAGCATGGTATGTTTCCGTTTTTTACTATTCTAACAATATAGCACGGTAGCCTGCTTGTTCGAAATGACGGTCAGCTGTTAATGCACTATGAAGTTGATACTCATTCATAATCACAAATGAGGTACAATCTGTCAGTCCCCATTATTTATCAGGGCGATTGATAAATAATTGATATGCTTTTTGAAATAACGTGCTATCAGAAGGGACGATCATAAATGAGGAATCACTGAAAAGCATGCTTATCAATGGTTTAACCAAGTGTCGAAAATGTAAACGTGATAATCCATTCCCTAATTCCATTAAAATATATTCACTTGTTATTTTTTGGGTTTTACTATTTATTAACATCTTTTGATAGTAAATAGCTTAGGCATGGTCTCTATCATGGTTGTTAAGTAATGCAATAAAATACGATGTATCAATAAACAACGTTTTGGGTAGGTTCATTATCTATAACCCCTCCGACATAGGTATCAAAATTACGAGCTAAACCTTCGGGGCCAATCGGTTGAGCCATTTTGGCAATTTCAGCAAGGGCATCAACCTGCAAGGAAGATTCAGGCTCATGTTGTGCAGAAGTAAATGTCATATTCATGATGTTTTGCAATGCTTTGCGAAATTGCAAAACAATATGATATAGCGATTCAAGAGCATCTTCAGGAATAAGATTGATTTCCTCAAGGACTTTAGTTTTAAATGATATTTGTTGCATGGTGTCACCTCGATTTTTTGTAGGGATTTATGCCATAAACCCTTACAAGATAGTGTAGCAAAGGCATGGGATTTGGGCAAATTTCTTTATCGGTCATGTTATTTGAAATAAGGTTTTTAGTTGGCATTTTACATAATTACCCCTTTCTCATAAGGTTCACTATGTTTGCAGTTTTAGTTGAAGTGCATGGAGAGTAGCAGTGTGAGTTGAAAAGGTAAAATTGACAAACGTTTCTTTTTGTTCCTGTTCCATGCGAACCTCCAATTTTATGATGATGATATTGTAGCATGGTTTTGAAAATATGCCAAATGGATAAAGCAAGAAATAGTCAGATACCAACATTGTAATTATTCACTCCCCCTCTCGTTAGTAGACCCCACAATTATCTTTCAAATAAGCCTTTTGTCCCATTGCAAATCTAATGTACTATTTGGTAATATTATTTTAGGAACAATCATTTTATCCTACCAATCATGTCAAACGAAGGTTTGACACTCCAGATTATGATGATGTTTTGTATTTATATACAAAAATTTATGTGTAGGTTTGCACATAATCAAATTTAGGTAATAATTTCAGTAGGGCTTACGCAATTGAAATTATTTAATAAAATAGGTCAGGTTTTCCTACCTGACAATTGTGTAATTGTGGCTACAACACTATCCGAAATCTGCTTTTAAAATTAGATATGTGGAAATTCAATATAAAATGGGTCTCCACATGTAGGGATACACTGGATACCATCAGGCAAAATCAATACGACCTATATTTCTTAAGTCATGGATTTGGTAGCCATCAAGACCGTGCTTTTTTGTATCAAGAACTTGGGCAAAACCCGATAGTTCCTCTCATTTTGCTAGTTGAAAATGAAAAACGTAGTATGATTGCCAAGTTTGTCAGATTTGAGGTTGCTGATTATCTACCTAAAAGAATGTTAAACGAAATAGATATGGAACGGTCTGTCCGATATTCCCTCAAATATAAGCAATTGACTCAATCCGTCGAAATCAAGCAAAGAAAACTTGCCATTCAAAATACCATTAAAAGAAAACGGCAAGAGGGGACAAAACCCCTACAGCGTCATGATGACATTTCACTCAATGGGAAATTTCTGATTGATTATGTTCAAGATGGTGTGATTCTGATACAAAATTATCGTATCATTATGGCAAATGATGCCTTTGCTAAAAAGATAGGTTTTAGAGTAAATGATATACTTGGGAGTGATATTCGCTCGCTTATCTCTATAAAAGACGTAAAGCGAATAGCATATTATTACAAGGAAGATAAATTACTTAAAGAAGTGTCACAGGAAGAGCAATTTCGATTTATTCATAAGGATGAAAGTACTATCGTACCTGTTAGAGTAACCAATAGTCTCATCACCTATCAAAACAATCCAGCTATAGTTAGCACCGTTCAAGATGTAACCGAACATAGATGGCTCATGGCTCAACTAAGAAAACTAACACATGCCCTTGAGTTAAGCCCTGTTTCTATTTTCATGGCTGATGTTAGTGGACACATTGAATATGTAAATCCACAATTTTCACAGATAACAGGCTACGATTGGAAGGAGATTATCGGACAAAATATCCATACCTTACAAAAAAATGGTTGTATACCAAAACATTATACTAAACTTTGGGACAAAACAGCTTTAGGCAAAAAATGGCATAAAGAAGTAAAAAACTACCGCAAAAATGGCGAGCAGTATTGGGCAGATACGATGGTTATTCCCATTACGAACAGTGCTGCTGGAATCACTCATTTTCTACTATTGGAAGAAGATATAACAAAACGTAAAGATGCTATCAATGCCTTAGCCGAAAGTGAAAAACGCTATCGCATGGTGTTTGACACAAATATCGAAGGGGTGGAAATGCTTGATGCCATGGGCGTTATTTTCGATTGTAATTCAACCTATCAACGCCTTGTTAATTACTCGCATGATGAAATTATCGGCAAACATGCCACCGATTTTATTGTAGAACAAGATAGAGATGCTTTTTCGGAAAAATTTCTCCGATTACGTGATATAAACCACTCTGACCATGAAACAGCATTGATAAATAAAGATGGTGAAATTATCCCCGTTTGGAAGCAAATGCAAACGGTGTATAATCCTAAAGGTGAACTCATGGGGATTATCGTTTATAATCGTGACTTGACCGACCGTGTAAAAGCCGTGCAGAGTTTGAGTACGATTACCCGTGCCGTTGACCAAAATCCCGACCTGATTTGGATAACTGACCCGAAGGGGAATTTTATTTATGTTAACATGGCTTTTACCGAAGTCACAGGATATACCCTTCAAGAATCAATTGATGAAAATCTCCGTCTTTTTGAATCAGAACAAGTACCTGCTTATGGCTACGAAAGTTTATGGGATACTGTTTCAGTAGGCTTTGAGTGGCGAGGTGAAATGAAAAATGTCAGTAAGCATGGCGAAGAATATTGGTTGTATACGGTCATTTCTCCTATTACTGATGAAGATGGCAAACTGACACACTTTGTAGCAATATGCGAAAATGTCACCGAACGCCAACGACTCGATTCAGAAATTGAGGATTCACATAAACGGATTGAGAGATTAGTTAAAGAACATATCTCTGAATTGACTAAAACAGGTATTCCCGCTCCATCTTATGCCGCATGGCAACATACAAAAGACGATTTTATTTTGGTTGATTATAATGGACTAACGGCAATGACTTTCCATAGTGGGGTGATTGACCCCATGACACAAAAAGCAAGCGTCGTATTTCAGAATAAGCCCCAAACAATAAAAGATTTAACTCGCTGTTATAACGAAAAAATTATGATTGAACGAGAAGAAGAATATCAGTTACTCACCACCGGAGAAACAAGATATTTGGTAACAAGCTATGCGTTTGTGCAACCAAATTTGGTCATGGCATATATGGAAGATATCAGCGAACGCCGTGAAATGGAAAAGCAATTACAACAACAACAAGAACATTTTGAAGCGTCTCTAGCCGACCATGCCTCCGAACTATTTAAGATTAACAATGCTTTGCAGTATGAAGTTATTCGCCGTAAACAAGCTGAAGAACATTTGCGGGCAAATCAAATCCAACATGAAAAATTTCTCCACGAGATTACGGGAGTTCGAGAAGATTTGGAAATTGAACGTTTTAAGCATGAACAAACCAAGCGAGAATTGAAGGGATATCAGGAGCATATTGATGATTTTGTTGATGCACGCACTGTTAGCCTTAGGTCGGAAAATAAACGAATGCAAGATAAAATAAGTGGCTATACCGAAACCGAAAAAGCATTACGTGATAGTGCAGATTTTTTACGTAAACAATATAAAGCTGTACCATATCCGGCTTATGCTTGGCAAAGTTTTGGTGATGATTTAGTTTTGGTTAATTACAATGATGCCGCCACCGAAATTATGCATGCTACATCTGACTTATTGGGTAAGACTGCAAGCGAAATATTCATGGATAGAAAAC
The DNA here is from genome assembly GCA_002084875.1 of Anaerolineaceae bacterium 4572_78. Classification (GTDB taxonomy): domain Bacteria; phylum Chloroflexota; class Anaerolineae; order 4572-78; family 4572-78; genus 4572-78. The sequence goes on from NBMH01000250.1 coordinate 4,400, forward strand.
AAGTGTTGTCTGATTTTGAGCATTGTTTGAAAAAACAAACATCTATCAAACGAGAGGCACCTTATGAATTGATAAAGACGGGCGATGTTCGTTATTTTATTACACATTACAACTTTTTACCTCCCAATTTGGTGATGGTTCACATGGAAGATATTACTGAGTATAAGATGGTTGAAGAGGCTTTCCAGAAAAGTGAACAACGTTATCTGCTTTCCCTTGACGAACGAGCAGAATTAATTTGTCATTATTGGCCCGATGGCATCATCCGTTTTGTCAATTCGGGATATTACTCTTATTTTAATAAAGAACCCGACATGATTATCGGTCAGGAATTACCTTTTATTTATAATGAAGATATCAAGAAACTAGAAGAGCATTTGAATTCACTTACGTCTGATAATCCTGTATCTGCTATTGAGTATCGGGTTGAAAAGCCGAACGGATTAGGATTGTAGCCGTACTTATAGTTTGGGAAACTAAAAACTACATGGTAAATTTGCCTAAAACTCGATGTTCAAGTTATGATAACAGCGATTTTACAACAAAAGAGAATATATGTAAAACAGGAGATAAGCATCCCACAAAAAACACTTGGGACAGAATCAGGGCATCTGCTTTCTTTGAAAACTTGAACATCGAGTGAAAAATTATAGGTTATAATGCACGAAAAAAATCATAAAAACAAGACTTTTGCATGGGATATTATTGGTATAGCAATCGGTAGCATGCTATTTTTTTTATGGCACAGCATGCATTTATATGGCTTGCGTTGGGATTATGATGAAGGTGCATATTTGGCATCAGCACAACTACTTTGGCATGGCTATGAGCTTTATGGCGAAGTTTATGCCACGCATCCGCCGATATTTTTTTATACACTTGCCCTTGCATTTTTATCGCCCGCAAATGTATTATGGTTTGGACGTTTCATAATAGTTTTACATGCGACAATCGGATTAATTGCAACGAGCCTAATTGCCAGACGCATAGGTGCTAAATGGCATGGCTTAACGTGCTTAATAATTCTAGCTTTACAACCGCAGATATTTCGCAATGCTCGTTTGATAAATGGAAACGTGCCATCATTATCCATTGCCATGCTGGCATTATGGGCAAGTTTAGAATTTTATCACACGGGGAAAAATCGTTGGCTAGTCATGGCAGGAATTAGCATGGCTTGGGCGATTGGCATCAAATTTTTGGTGTTGTATCTTACACCCCTACCGATATTGTTAATCGCTTTACGTGCCATACACCATGAAAAAGAATTTTTTGCATGTGCAAAGACGATAATCAAAAATAGTTTTGCATGGGGCATCATAGTTGTAATGACCTTTTTCATTATCATTTTACCATTTGATAAAACTTAAGTTTGTTGGCAATAACAGGTATTGCATTGCTTTGGCAAAAACAGTCTTCACATGCGATATTTATGATGTCATGGCTAATATTAACCTTCATCGCTCTGCTAAACCATGCTCCACTTTGGGAACATTTTTTTACAACATTGAGCTACCCGTTTGCAATATTAGGCAGTTTCGCAATATGGTACGCCATTAAACATCTGCAAGATATATACCATGGGCGGGGGAAATTTCAGAGGTGGCATGCTATCAATTTGGCAGGTATGGCATGGTTGTTGATAAGTTTGCCAGGTTTCTTCGCCGAAAATTATCGCAATTGGCATGCCCCTACGCACCCCAATGATGTGCAAACTATTGCATATCTAAAAGCCAATGTTCCTAATGAACGTTTTGTTATTACGGATGAGCAACTTTTAACAGTCATGGCAAATAAGCTAATCCCACCAAATTTAACGGATACATCGGGGGTGCGCATCGGAGCGGGAGAGTTGACTACTTCACAGATGATTGCCCTCACAAAATCATATCGCCCGATAATGATTGTCATTGGGCGTGAGGGACGTTTTCGGAATGGTCTGCCTGAGTATGTAACATGGGTTGAAGAACATTACGATTATCATGATTTGGGGAATGCGGGAAATAAAATTTTTGTTGAGAGACTGAACGAATGAAAATATCCCCCATCTAACCCTTCCACCATGTGGAGAAGGGGATGCATTCCTAGGGCTGTTTAATGCTAAAACAAAGAACATGGCTTGGGAAACTAAAAACTACATGGTAAATTTGCCTTAAATATAATCCCGCTTATACTAATGTAGCAGATTACGCAGTTTCATAATAATCATTATAACTTATGTACCAAAACAAAACAATTGCCGTTGTTGTGCCAGCTTACAACGAAGAAAAATTAATAGGGCGTGTTATTGAGACCATGCCCGAATATATAGATTATATTATTGTTGTCAATGATTATAGTCCTGATAGCACATCTGAAAAAATACATCGGTATTTACCCGAAATGGAAAACAGGCTTAAACTTATTGAGCATGAAGTTAATCAGGGTGTAGGTGGTGCCATTGCTAGCGGCTATGAATGGTGTCGAGATAATAAAATTGATGTAGCAGTGGTGATGGCAGGTGATGCCCAAATGGATCCTGATGATTTACCTACTTTGCTTATGCCTGTCATTGCTGATGAAACAGATTATGCTAAGGGTAATCGGTTATTTACAGGGGAAATTGCTTCAGGATATTGGCATGTGGCTGATTCGCAGTGTGGCTATACGGCAATTAATTTGAAAGCATTAAAGGCAATTCATTGGGACGATATGTACAAACGCTATGGACAACCGAATGATTTGCTAGTACGTCTCAATATCAATAACTTCATAAGTATATCATTCGAGATTTTCATCCGTTGATTTTCTTTTATTTGTTTGGGGGCTTATTTGGTATTGTTGCAATTTTATTATTCGGGCGGATTTTTTACTTTTGGCCTATACTTGGGTTGAGTATTCCAAAAACTAATGCTTTAGCGGCAATGTTTGCTTTTATGAGTGCTAGTCAGTTTATATTATTTGCCATGTGGTTTGATATGGAAGCAAATAAACATCTGCGGTAAACGTCACGATTAGAAGGCGAGGGCTCCAAAGGCTGATTTCTGTGAAACACATCTTAAAAATTGCAACAGAACAAGAATTACGCTTGTACAAAAAAAATATATACCCACTACAAGATTTTGTGTGTTCGTTGTTGGCTGACAATAAGGATATTTATTTGACGGGTGGAACCGCTTTAACTAGGTTTTACTTCCAGCACCGACTTTCAGAAGATTTAGACTTTTTCATAAGAGTTGGAGAAAACGATACACTTGAAACCATTGACCTTCAAAAACGAACTGATACATACGCCAAAGATTTAGCAGGCAAATTGATGCGAAAGTTTGATATCGCAGATGAATGGCATAGTGATACGTACTCAAGATTTTATGTGAACACAGATGTTGTTTCCCTAAAAATAGATTTTGTGCGGGAATATCGTCATATAGGAACATTAAAACAACAACCGAGTGGCTTCTATGTCAACAATCTACAAGATATGGGTGCTGGTAAAATTGCGGCTTTTGAGGAGCGTTGCGAGATAAAAGATATTGTAGATTTATTTTATCTCACAAAACAGATACCGCTACCTCGTCTATTTGAATTGGCAGATTTGAAAAGAGTGCCTATCTCTTATGAACATTTGTTGACTATTAATATACAAGGTATTTCGGGAGTGGCATTGATGTTGCAAGAAATAGATTCTTCTGAATTAACACGTTTTATCAGTTCGCTGAAATATCATGCGGAATTTGAAATAAAAAAAAAGAGAAACACATCAGCACAAACATAGCTGAAATTATAAAGAACATGTTATGGGATTTTCCGCTTGAACTTCGGAATGTGAACCCGTACTCAATTCCTGTTCTCAAACGAAGATTATATAAGATGTCTTTACCACAGCGTAATGTTTTGAAGAAGGAGTTAGGAG
>NBMH01000105.1 GCA_002084875.1 Anaerolineaceae bacterium 4572_78
TGGTGTAGCATGTTCGGGTGGACATGTGACCAATATTGATTTACGTTCAAATAATCTTATCGGTGCCTTGCCCGCCGAGATAGGCAATTTAAGCAGTTTGCAAACGCTCGCTGTGCCTTACAATCAATTGACAGCCTTGCCCGCCGAGATAGGCAATTTAAGCAGTTTGACTCATCTCGTTGTGTCTAACAATCAATTGACAGCATTGCCCGCCGAGATAGGCAATTTAAGCAGTTTGCAAAAGCTCTATGTGCATTCCAATCAATTGACAGCCTTGCCCGCCGAGATAGGCAATTTAAGCAGTTTGCAAAAACTTTTAGTGTCTAGCAATCAATTGAGTGCCTTACCTCCTGAAATCGGTAGTTTAAGCAATTTGCAAAGACTCTATGTGTACTCAAACCCAAATTTATCAGGCTCATTACCTTTGGGTTTGAAAAATAATATAAGCATGGCTCATTTCTATTTTAACAACACCCAACTATGCGAACCACAGGATGCAGGTTTTCAAGCATGGCTTGGTGGTGTGGCAAATGTCACTTCATCGGGGCTTTCATGTGCAAATGAGGTGCATGTGGTGCAAGTGAATGACAAAGATGGCAACCCTGCCTCCAATGCTCAAGTTTATCTCAACGGCACCGATGTTTACACCACCGATGCCAATGGTTTGGTTGAAGTCATGGGCATGCAAGCGGGTGATACGTTGGTGGCTCGCATCATGATTGAAGAAGTTGCCTCGCCACGCCGTCCTGGTGATTGGGCACATCGGGTGTACCTGACCAGTTCAGCGATTGACTTAACTCTAGACCCTACAGGGGAACCAATTTTGCATGTGGTGCAAGATACGGGTATCACCCAAACTTTAACCATTCGTAAAGATAATGTCGCTATTGGTTTTAACTTAGTTGTCTCATTGGCATGGGATGCTCAAGAAATATACCTTCAAGCTGTTGAAACTTGGTTTAAATCAGCTTCATATCTAATCTACGATAGTACTGATGGGCAAATGTTCTTTGAGCAAGTAACCATTTATGATAATGCTCAATATTGGGAAACCGACGCAGATTATCATTTTATGGCTGCCAATGATGAAACAGCGTTTACGGCTGACGAATTGGGTGGCATCAAACGTGATGATTTGAGTGTTATTTATTTCGGTTCGGAACATAAACGAAAATTACTCATTGAAAATAATGCGGAATGGGTTAAAAATGACATCGTACCCACAATTATTCATGAGTTTGGTCATTATGCCTTGCATCTCGGTGAGTCATATCTTTATCGAAAGCCTAATAATAGACCAGGTTGGGCATATTGTGTATCAAAAGATATTCGCATCAATGGTACACCTGAAATCAATGCCACTATCATGTATAGAGAAAACTATGCTACCGAGTTTGCTCAACGCGATGTTGATGGATTGTGGTCAACTGAATGTGAACTTACCGAACAGATTCAAATCAACGATAATCGTTCTGATTGGGAACAGATTATATACGAATATGCAGATACCCAAGAACCGAACCGTTGGATATTAAAGACACCACAAATGCATGGAGAGGTAGTACCTGGTCCGACTGCATTACCTGTTGTTAGTTGGCAAAATATTATAGTAACAAATCATACTTCATCACCTTTGTGTACAACTGCACCTGTCATTCAAGCATACGAATTGCTCGAAGATAATACCGAAATACCAGGTGTAGATGTTGCCATCTATCTGGAAAAAGATGGGGATACGCTTATTTATCAAGGTGTAACGGATGAAAATGGCGAAATCATCATTTTAGGAGCAACAGATGGTGATATGGTTTTTGCATGGCAAGGTAATGGCTCGCATAAACGCTATGGTTCACACAAACGTTATGGCACCAATGAAGGATTAGTCTATTTAGGTGTTGATTCGATTGATTGTGAAAATGGCACAACGAGCAAAGTCACCAAGAAACAACTTGCTAAAACTGAAGATACAACTTCACATGCACAAGGATTGATGATGCGTCCATCACCAATAACCTTAACCTTATCAGTTTTACCAACGGATATAACACATACGGTTATGCTTTCAATTGAACCAAGTCAAGTTTTGACCACTGATTTAACGGTGAAATTGTACCAAGAAGGTAGTCAAACGGCGATTGAGCCAACATTGACCTACAATGCCGATATGGGTGTATATCAGGCAACAGTAACACTTAATCCTGATATATCCATGCAAGGTACGATGCGGGCAATCGTTGCAGGTGACCAACCACTTAATTTCTTCTTACCATTTAAGATTGAATCGGTTAAATCGAATAAAGCCAATGACGTTAAGTCAACAGATGGTCAAGCAGAGTTATACATTCCTGAAAATCATCTTAGTGATGATGGCTATGTCAATATTATGCCGATAAATCAACCCGTTGATGATATTCCTGAAAATTGGGATGTGATTGGTGGACCGTATCAAATTGTAGGCACATCAGGCATCTCATTGACAGGTGAGGTGAATTTTGCTTTAACCTTACCTGAACATGATAATACCACAAACATGGTTGATTTCGACTCGACCACATTGCACAAATGGGATGAGGAGAGTGAAACATGGGTATCATTAGAAACGGATACGAATCTTGAGTTTCGTACCGCCGATGCTCAAATTGACAAATTTGGTGTTTATATGTGGTTAGCTCAAATGCAATCCGCTACCATGACTATAACTACCAACATGAGTCATTCGCTCATAATCACAGGTGCATTGGGGGACATGATTTTGGAAAATACCCAAACGTTTACCGATTTATTACCTGGTTTGTATACATTCAAGGTAATCAATCATGAGGTAATCCCTCAATCATCATGGAAATTAATGTTTGTTTCTTGTGAAGATACACATGGCAATTCAAGTATCATTGATATAGATTTCCATGATTATTCAGTTAATATTCCGTTGCAAGCGGGACAATATCAAACCTGTCAATTCTTTAAGGTTACATTAGAAACAGGTTATGAGTATCGTATTTATTTACCCGTTATACAAAAATAGATATGCTTTAATATTGTGTATGCAATAGAACTAAGACAAGAAAGGTTTAAAAACCTTTCTTGTCTGTCTTGACGCTCCATAGAGCCTACAAAGAAGGAGTCAATATTTTATGATGGCAGAAAAAGAAAATCTTACGTTACAAACGGTTTGGCATTTTATTCAAAGATTATCCTTAACCGATATACAATGGTTGCATGATAACCTCGCCCAAATTTTGAAGAAGCGTTTATCATCAAGTTATATCACGGTTGAATCAGCACTGAACAAATACCAAAATGGCAACTATTGTTTGGCTCGTGTCGCTAATAATAACGGGCAACGCCGCTGGCATATTGTCAATCTTGACAATGATAGCAAAGTGCCGCTATGGTTAGAACATGACGAAAAAACTTTGCAAGTTGACCCATGGGATGATGAACAAAGTCCTATGCTTCATCGAGATTTGAACCGTCGTTTACCTAAATTATCATCCGCAGTCCGTTGGCAAATCGCGACAGATTTATACACGACTGATGCTATCAGTTCGGGACGTGCCGCTGAGATATCAGGATTGGGCTACATCATGTGGATGGAAAAATTACGTGAAGAGGGTATTCCTTTTAATGAGGCAGTGAGCATAACCCCTGAACAAAAAGCAAGGAGTCAAGCATTAATTTATGCAATTACAAACATTAAGCCCTAATGGTGTCATTTTTGATACCAATGCCCTTTCAATTTTTGCAAAAGTTAGCCGACTTGATTTGATTCAGCAAATATTTACTGTTCCGCTTTATGTAACGCCTGCCATTAAGCAAGAGTTACAAGCGGGCATTGATAAAGGTATTACTTATTTAAGTGATGCTATGCAGTTGATTGATTCGGGCAAGGTAGGCATGCTTATACCCAATCGAGCTGACAAGCGGTACATGCCTAAACTTCCCAATGATTTTGGACCTGGTGAAACAGAGGGCATGCCGTTATGTCATCGGCTTAACATGACATTCATCACCCGTGATAAAAAAGCGATTAATGTTTGCTTGCGGGAAAATATAGGTTGTATTCCCTTAACGGACTTAATCACAATATTTGAACAAGCTCAATTATTAACTTCGTATGAAGTTAGCGATATGTTAGCGTAATATTCAGGAGTAAATATGTCTCAAGTAACTCGACATGAACTTATAACAAAACTTATTAACCAACCATTGGCTTTGGTTATTGCCAAGCGGGCTGGGGTAAAACATGGTTGGGTCAAGAAATCGCCCAATCATTGCATGATAAAAAACCAATATTTTCATACACTTTTGGGCAAAATGTTGATGAAGGAGAAATATTCCTATCACACTTAGGGCAATTTTTATCACAGCGAGGATATTTTCGAGTTTCCAATCATGTGAAACAAGCAACACTTGCTCAAAAACAAATCTCTTGGAATCATGAACTTGCCACAAAACTCCATTTGGATTTAACAGGAGCAAAAGCATTTATTTGGCTAGACGATTTACATGTCCTACAAGCAGAATCTTTGACCACAACAATTGTTACATGGTTGTTTAATCATAAACCTAATATGACTCAACTGCTCTTAACTAGTCGTAAGCTTCCTTATCATTGGCAACACACCCATGCCGAAATTAACTTATCAGGACTGACCAATAATGAAATGGATACATGGTTTTCAGCAATTGACATTTTGCATTTAAATGACAGTCAAACGGAGCAAATTAGACAGCAAACGCAAGGGCATCCTCTTTTGATAAAGTTGTTTTTGATGTTGGTTCATGGCGGCAAACAAAATACCGCATTTACCATTTTTAAGAACCATGAAACTGAAAATGTTGCTACATTAATTAATCATTTTTTGGTAGTTGTTTGGGAAAACCTTACCAATGAAGAACAATTGATGATGGAACAATTATCGTTATTAACGGGACCAGAAGAACGCTACTTGATTAAACGTTTTGTCGAGGCAGATATTGAAAATCCAGAACAAATTTTGAACCAACTGCACGAAAAACAATTAATTGCTCTTGTGCCTACAGGTCATGTAGAAAAAATCACTATTTCGCATGCGAATATCAACCAATACACATATCAACAAATTGAGGATGATAATAAAACCCAAAGCAATCTAAGCATTGGTAAAATATATTATGACCATGCAAGAATGACAAATAGCCCCGAATATTGGTTGAAAGCAGGACAATTCTATAAAAAAGGGGAAAATCATGTCCAAGCAACTTATATTTTTGTTAATCGCAGAGATGATTTACTTTACACAGCGTATCGTCAAGAGTATCTTCAAACTTTAAGAACGTTCAAAGCGGTTGATTTATACCAAGAACAAAAATTATGGCAACAATTGCTCGAAACACGAGCAGGTATTGCTTTTCAACTGGGCTACCATGCCGATGATGGATTAGCATTACAGGGCTATAAAGAATTATATCAATTGACAAAACATCCCAAATGGCTTTTAAAACAAGGACGTTTTTATAATTTTCGTCGAGCTGAAAATGATATGCAACATGCTACCCTTGCATTAGAAAAATCTATATCAGAATCTGAATCTGAGGTAGGGTATTTGAACAATGTCATTTCACAAATAGCACATGAATCATGGACAAATCAGCAGTTGTATAAATTACAACAGCAGATGACCATGTTAAAAGCTCAATCTCAAATGGAAATGGTACGAGTATATTGGATGATACGTGATTTTGTTAAAGCAATCGATTTTTTGCAACAGGGTATGCAACATTTTGAAGTGGATTTAAATACGATAGAAACCGTTAAGATAGAAGAGGTTGAGCATGCGATTTCACTAGCAGATATACCTGCCGAAAACTGGGATAGCACCGCTTGGGCATTGCGATATGCAGGTATTATTTATGTTATTCAGGAACGTCCTGCTTCTGCCATAGCTTGTTGGTTATCAGCACGTTCTCTCTGGCAAAAAGCAGGGGACGCAGTTAATGTAGCAGCAACAGAAATCAATTTAGGGGGGGTATATGAAGAATATCGTTTAGATTTGAACGCTTCAAATTATTATTCACAATCTGCTCTGGTAATTTTAGAAGACCATGAAGATATTAATAATTTGATGCGACTTTATAGCCATTTTGTTGGATTATCTATTGCTCAAGGTAAATTAGATAATGCACTACAATATTTATCAAAGATTTCAACATTGATTGAACAGTATGACCAAGAAACACAATTTGAAGATTTAGGACAACATGGCAAAATTTATGCCTCTATTGAAATGTGGGAAAGTGCAAAACAAAAATATCATGAGGCAATTACCTTAGCAGAAAAGAATTTTGACCAACGCACAACTTCGTATGATGTCATGAACCTTGCTGACCTGTATCTGGCATGGGGGCGCGTCTTGGCAAAATCTGATGAAGAACTAGCTCAAACAAAATATACTTTAGCCGAAGAAAAATTCAAGCATTATTTGACATTAGATGATGAATATACTCATCAGGTCAATCTTGGTTTGGCAGAAATTTACATCAAAACCAATCGTTTATTGAAAGCCCAAGCAATTTTGGAATCGGATTTACAAATAGTGAAAATATTACCGTTTTTCGTACCTGCTCGCATTAACCGAGTGTGGGGAGAATGGTATCAAGTTCAGCATGATTTGGCAAATGCAGAAATCAAGTATTTGGAGGCATGGAATGAGTTGTCATCAAATATGAACACCATTGGCATTGATAAAGAGGAAATTTGGGTTTTGCATGATATAATTGCATTGTACAAGAAATTACAAAATGAAACAAAGCAACATGAATTTGAGACAATCCTAGATGAACGAAAACAAATTTATATATTAACAATGGAGTAAAAATAATGATGCAAAACAAACCTTACACACAAAAACCAAAAATAGATAACTTGATTGATATTCGCCGCAATCGTAATGTATGGGCAAGATTACGTTATGAAGAAGCAGAAAGACTTATGAAACTTGCTTTTGGTAAGCGACGACAAAATATTGAATGGGCAATCGAATTTTATAAGGAATCATTGCATGGTAAATATAATATTAAAGGGTTTACAAAAGAAGAATATCCTCAACAATGGGCAATGGTGAAAAATGCGTTAGGTAATACATATCAAGAGCGTATTGAAAAAGGTAGGGAACGGAACATCTACAAAGCAATCCAATGTTATCAAGAAGCATTGACTGTTTTAATAAAAAAAGATGTTCAACGGGCAAATGTATTGATTAATTTAGCCCTTGCTCATGATAAAAAACGTTATACCAATCCCCAAAATATTATAGATTATTATTCGGAATCAATTGAAATTTATCGTCTAAAAAAACTTGATGATAAAAGAGCAGATGCTCAATACAATTTTATTTTGTTCATGAGTATTCAACCTCTGGATAATAATCTAATTGTAAATCACCTGAAAAAAGGACTTAAGCAATTCACAAGAGAGTATAATCCTGAGCGTTGGGCAAAATTGCATTATACACTAAGTACGGTTTATAATGGTCATGGAAACTCTAAACAAGCTATTTATCATGCTTTAGAATGCTTCAAGTTTTACAAACAGCATACTTACCCCATCCAATGGGCAATGACTCACCACCAACTCGGCTTGGCGTATGAAGGATTACACACAACAAGCATGAACTCAAAATGAACGAAAAATATCAGACCTGCA
>NBMH01000106.1 GCA_002084875.1 Anaerolineaceae bacterium 4572_78
TACTAAAATAACAAAATTATGTCAAACAAAATATTACCACTGGATATCTATCCACGCTACGGACAGCGTATCCAAAATGCAACAGGATTTAAACGATTATTGTACAAATGGATGCCAATCCCATTACATACTTATTTTCCATTGCGAGTAGAATTACGGATGTTGTGGGTGAGACTAATAAGTCGTCATGTTTATCGCAGGTACATGCATGCTAAAAATTTATTGGTCAACATTGGTTGCGGTTCAAAGGGAAAACAAGGCTGGGTAAACGTTGATATATTTAAGCATCCTGGCGTGAACTGTATCTATGATTGCCGAAAACAATTACCTTTTCCCGATGAATCAGTACGAGGAATATTCTGTGAACATTTTTTTGAACACATTGATTATACTGAAGAAGTCCCCATGTTTTTGTCAGAATGTCATCGTGTGCTTCAACCAAATGGTGTGATTCGTATTATTGTGCCAGATGCAGAAAAATACCTGAAAGGATATTTTGAAGGGTGGGATGCCCTCAAAGATATTCGTCCTCTTAAAGAAAATCACCAAGATTTCTACTTTGGTGGTCGCTATAACACCAAAATGGAACTTATCAACGTATCATTTCGACAAGGATACCAACATAGGTTTTTATATGATGCTGAAACTTTAATATTTGTGTTAAAACGGTATGGTTTCTCGCAAGTACATCATCAAGGATATAACAAATCTGTCATGCCTGAATTATTAATTGACCAGGTTTTTAAAGCCTCTGAAAGTCTATATGTTGATTTGGTTTTTAGGAATAGCAATGCTAGTGGTATATAATATGGCTGTTAAACCAGCTGACCCTAAATTTCTAATGTCCCTATTTTTTTTAGCCTTTATTGTGCGGTTAATAGCTAGTTTAGTTCGGTATTGGATGCTTGATGAACTTTATAACTGGCAAGGGGATGCAACAAATTATTGGTGGCTATGTCAACTCGTCGCCAACGATTTTAGCGAATTTGGCTTTTCCATCTTGGATAAAGCCTATTTACAAGGTACAGAAGCATTTGTATACTCAATAGGTATTCTATTCTATCTTTTTTCGGCAAGTTTACCGGCAAATTTCTTTTTATTTACTGGAATATCATTCATTGGGAGCATCCTTTTCTATCGAGCATATTTACTTGCCTATCCTGATTATGACCCAACTTTTTTTAGGATAGTTATATTTTTCCTACCTTCTATTTTGTTTTGGACATCAAGTTTAGGCAAAGATGCCCTTATTTTCTTTTGTTTAGGGTCTCTTGCCTATGGTTTTGTTAAGTATCTTCGAAAAGGGAGTTGGTCAGGTCTTGTCATGGCAGGCATAGGACTTTTAATAGCTGGCACTATTCGACCACATATCGCTTCCTTTACAACTATAGCGGGTGGAATTGCTTATTTTTTATTTCAAAGAAAACGTAGTCCACAACAAATTTTAGTAGTAACGGCTATAACAGGAATCAGCTTTTATGCCATTCAAGCAAATAGCGATTTTTTAATAAATACAGGCTTACCCGATATGTCGGTTGAAGGAGTCCAATACTTTTATGAAAGTTTGCAACGACGCACACTTGCTGGTGGTTCTTCTTTTACCCCAATCGATATTCAGGCACCTTATGGTATCCCATTGGCAATTGTCACTGTTTTCTTCAGACCATTTGTTTGGGAAGCACATAATGCTCAATCTTATGGCATTGCTGTTGAAGCAATGATGACCATGCTAATGTTTTGGTTTCAACGTCACCTATTATGGACAAGAATAAAATCAATGACAAGCGACCCATGGATAGGATTTGTGTTAATTTATCTGCTTCTCATGATTATCGCCTTTTCCTCAATTGCTAATTTTGGTATTTTAGCCCGTCAACGGACAATGATTTTACCTTTTTTATGGATGCTACTCGTTTAAAATTACATGCTCGCCAGTTATTAAAAATACCTTTAGTTATCACTCAGTTTATCATGCCTACCACAAAAGTGGGATATTTCTTTTTAATTTATCATAGCGCCAGTTAGAGTGGCTTGCTCAAACCAAAAGTGTCATCAGTTATGACCAGACAATTAATCACATGCGGTCAAATCATCATTTAACCGATAAACAGTTTATTCTCACATTTGACGATGGCTACGAAAATTTTTATACTCATGTATTTCCCTTATTGCAACAATTTAACTTACCTGCCATTCTTTTTGTGCCAACATCTTTTATCGAAACGGGTGAGCATCATCCAATCTCACAACCGAATATCACAAACATGCCTCCTGTAACTTGGTATATGTTAAGAGAAATGATAAAATCAGGTTTAGTTACTATTGGGGCTCATACCCATACTCATCCTAATCTTTTAGATGTGTCTGAGACACAGCTTATCGAAGAACTAACAAAACCAATCAAGTTATTTCAGCAACGATTGGGCATCCATGTGGAACACTTTGCTTATCCCAAAGGATATTGGAATCAAAAAATCGAAACACATGTCAAAAAATACTATAAGACCGCTGTCATCGGCGGCGGAAAACCTGCCACATCAGACATGTTTAATCCATATCGGATTCCACGCATACCAATTCGACGAAGTGATGACTGGTGGTTTTTTCGAGCAAAATTAAAGGGATGGCTAACACTAGAGGAAACAATGTATGACAAATTACGACACCTTAAAAATCGCTCACATAACCACCATTGACATGTCATTGCGTTATTTACTGCTAAACCAACTACAAAGTATTCAGCACCATTCACCCGTAAATTTTCACCATGGGCTGATTTAATCTCGTTATGGAAATTGTACCATGTCATTCGTCATGAGCATTTTACAATTGTTCATACCCATAATCCCAAACCTGGTTTGTTGGGTCAGTTAGCGGCTCGCATGGCAAATGTTCCTATTGTAATCAATACTTTGCATGGATTCTATTTTCATGATAACATGTCATTATTCTGGCGTAGATTTTATATCACAATGGAAAAAATTGCGGCTCGATGTTCTGATGTCATTTTATCTCAAAATCATGAGGATATTCAAACGGCTATAAGAGAAGGAATTTGTCCCGCCTACAAAATTAAATTGTTGGGAAATGGGATTGACTTAGATAAATTTGATTCATCAAAGCTAACTGACCATGCTATTATTAAAACACGTGAATCCCTTGGTTTATCTGTCGGTGCACCTGTGATTGGTTTTGTTGGGCGATTGGTGCGTGAGAAAGGTATCTTGGAGTTGTTGCAGGCGATTAAAATTGTGCGGGATAAAATGCCCGATGTCCGATTACTTATTATTGGACCAGTAGACAAGGAAAAATCAGATGCCGTAACTCCTGACATTGCCCATCAATATGACATTGCCGATAACTGCATTTTCACAGGACTACGCCATGACATGCCTGAGCTATACGCTTTGATGAATGTGTTTGTGTTGCCTTCACATCGCGAAGGATTCCCACGTTCGCCAATGGAAGCTTCGGCAATGGGTGTGCCATGTATCGTGACAGATATTCGTGGTTGTCGAGAGGTAGTCGAGCATGGCAGAAATGGCTTGTTGGTGCCGTTGGGAGATGTTTCTGCTTTAGCAAATGGGATTTTTGAATTGCTTACCAATCATGAAAAATCCTTCGTGATGGGCAAAAATGGGTACCAAATCGCTAAAGAAAAATTTGATGAGCAAATCGTATTTAACAAAGTTAAACAGGAGTATATTCGTTTACTCAAAGAAAAAGGAGCGTCAAAGCTTACTTTGACAGTCAACATGAAAAAATTAACACACAATCTCGATAAAAAAATATTAGACCGCCTTTATCCTATTGCTCAAACAGTTCATCGCAAGGGATTGGAAAAGCATAAGGCATGGCAATTTGTAAGTGGGCTGGCGAAAAAACGCTTTTTTCGTCACTCCCATGATTTACCACAACCTTATGTTATTGCCAAACGATATGATTTACAATTATATGTTCCGCGTGAAGTGGCTTATGTTTATATTTACCAAGACTATGAGCGGTTGACACGCTTGTGTATTCAGCAAAATTTACAACCAGGCATGGTGGCTGTTGATGTTGGAGCAAATATCGGTGTGCTATCATTAATCATGGCAAAATCTGTGGGAACCGAAGGAAAGGTGTATGCTGTAGAACCTGAACCAAATAATATTGCCTTTTTGCGAAAAAATATTATAGCTAATCAGTGTGAGCATGTCGAAGTTGTGCCGCATGTTGCGGGAGCATTTCACATCATGCAAGACTTTTATGTTCGTCATACAAATTTACATCACAGTTTGTATCCTGAGTCCTATGAAGGAGAAATCGTCAATCGGATTCCCGTACATGTCATGCCATTGGATAAAGTCATTTCAGAAAAGGTAGACTTTGTTAAAATGGATGTTGAAGGAGCAGAGTTGAAAGTGTTGCAAGGCATGAAACGTATCGTCGCTGATAATCCTCATATCAAAATGATTGTGGAATGGTCACCGATTTCATCAATTAGTGCTGGATATCGTCCCCAAGATTTGCCACAATATTTGTGGGACTTGGGTTTTGAATTAACCATCTTAAAACACAATCCTCCAACGGTGCAACAAGCTATTGAAGATTATCATGCTAAGAAGGTTGATAAGGGATGGTTTGTGAATATATTTGCAGAACGAAAAAATGTATAGATGTGGTCAGACAAGAAAGGTTTTCGAAAACCTTTCTTGTCTTAAGCCTTAACTAAATACATCATGAAACGCATTATTGACATAATACTTACCTTAATAGCACTCATTATTTTGTCGCCATTGCTGGTTTTAACTGCAATTACAGTTTATTTTAAACTAGGCGTGCCGATTATTTTTCGGCAAGTTAGACCTGGATTACATGGCAAGCCATTTGGCATGTTTAAGTTTCGTACCATGACCGATGCACGAGATGACAAAGGCAATCTATTACCAGATGCGGAACGATTAACGCCATTAGGTAAATTTTTACGAAGTGTCAGTTTAGATGAATTGCCTGAACTTATCAATGTCTTACGAGATGAGATGAGTCTGGTTGGTCCTAGACCTCTGCTCATGAAATATCTTGAGCGTTATACACCTGAACAAATGCGGCGGCATGAAGTATTGCCAGGCATAACAGGCTTGGCTCAAGTGAACGGTCGTAATGAGATTACATGGGCAGAGAAATTACAGTTTGATGTGTGGTATGTAGATAATCATTCATTGTGGCTTGACCTTAAAATTATCATGCTTACGGTATGGACAGTTTTAAGGCGAGATGGCATCAGTCAAGAAGGACATGCCACAATGGAAGAATTTCAAGGAACATCGGCGGATTTGTCATGAACGTTATTATCGTAGGTGCGGGTGGACATGGGCAGGTCATCGCCGATATTTTCAATGGCATGACTGGTATAGAAATTATCGGCTTTGTAGATGATGACCCAACATTAAAAAATAAATCGGTGTTTGGTTTGTCTATTCTTGGTAAAGTTGCAGATTTGCCAAAAATAGGGCATGATGGCATTATTATCGCCATCGGTCATAATCCGACTCGCCAACGTCTATGCCAGATTTTGCATGAGCAGGGTGAACAGTTTGTTTCTGCTATCCATCCATCGGTAATTATTGGCTCAGATGTAACGATTGGTAAAGGAACCATGATTATGGCTGGGGTTGTTATCAATGTTGGCACATGTATTGGTGAAAATGTTATTTTAAATACAGGCTGTACAATTGACCACCATAACCAAATTGGCGATTGTGTCCATGTTGCTCCTGGAGTCAATACGGGAGGCGAGGTGCATGTTAATGAAGGAGCGTTAATTGGCATTGGTAGTACGGTCATGCCAGGTCGTTCGGTTGGAGCATGGAGCATTGTCGGAGCAGGAGCAGTGGTCACAAAAGATGTACCACCAAAACAAACTGTGGTTGGTATTCCAGCCGTAGCACTGATATCTAACCTTTGAAGTTTGGCACAACAAAGCTTGGAGCGAAAAAGCTTGCTTTTTCATGTCAAAGCAAACTTTGACCATCCACTTACTCACTATTAAGAAGGAGTTATTATGAACCCAATTCCAATGGCTCAACCAGATTTGAGCCAAGCTGAACTGGACGCAGTCAGCCAAGTGTTAAAAACATCATATCTAAGTATCGGACCCCGTATCGTTGAGTTTGAACGAGCATTTGCTGATTATATTGGTGTAAAACATGCTGTTGGAGTCTCAAGTGGCACGGCAGGTTTACATTTATGTGTAATTGCGGCGGGTATCACAGAAAACGATTTGGTCATTACCAGTCCATTTTCGTTTGTGGCTTCGGCTAACTGTTTTCTTTATGAGCGGGCATTACCTGTGTTTGTGGATATTGACCCTGATACGTTGAATGTTGACCCGCAACAAGTAGAGCAGGCAGTTCATGATATTAAGCATGACAATGCTCAAGCAAAACACTGGTTACCGCCTTCATGTCGAGATAGGGTCATGCTCGATTTGCCGACGCAGTTAAAAGTAATTTTGCCCGTTCATGCTTTTGGGCAACCTGCTGACATGGTTAAGTTGTCCGCTATAGCAAAAGAACATGATTTGGTCATCATTGAAGATGCATGTGAGGCAATCGGTGCCGAGTATCAAGGACGAAAAGCAGGGCAATGGGGAGAAAGTGCCGTGTTTGGTTTTTATCCCAATAAGCAAATCACAACAGGTGAAGGTGGCATGATTGTCACAAATAATGAAACATGGTATCATCTATTTCGGTCTTTACGCAATCAAGGGCGTGATGTGTTTAATGCATGGTTAAACCATACTCGATTGGGTTATAACTATCGCTTAGATGAGATGAGTGCCGCTTTGGGATTGGTTCAGCTAAACCGTCTTGAATCTTTTCTAGCAAAACGTGAACAAGTGGCAACATGGTATAATGAACGTCTAAAAGAAATCTCGGCAGTGACGATACCGTACATTGTCCCTGAAGTAAACCGCATGTCATGGTTTGTGTATGTCATTCGGCTGGCTACAGAAATTGACCGCAATAAGGTCATGGATATGTTAAAGGAAAAAGGTATTCCATCGCGACCGTACTTTACGCCAATTCATTTGCAGACATTTTACCAAGACCATTTTGGCTATCGTCCAGGTGATTTTCCTGTAACGGAAAGCGTTGCGAAATCTGTATTAGCATTACCTTTTTATGCCAATCTGTCAGAGGCACAGGTTGATTATGTATGTACTACATTAAACACGGTCTTAAATCCGTAGCCGCAATTTCCAATTACGAGGTTATGTGATTAGAAATCATGGCTATAGGCTCATAAATATTTATAAGATGCGAGAAACAACATGACACAATTGTCTATCAAGCGACTGTTTCCACTAATCATTTGGGATAGTGCGGGCATTCTTTTTTCATTTCTTACAGCTCTTTTATTTCGTTTTGATGGGAATGTGCCCGATGAATTTGTGGCATCATTTATTAAGCTTATACCATTGGTAATATTTTTATATTGTGCTATCAATATATCATTTGGCTTGTATAGCCGTTTTT
The DNA here is from genome assembly GCA_002084875.1 of Anaerolineaceae bacterium 4572_78. GTDB lineage: Bacteria > Chloroflexota > Anaerolineae > 4572-78 > 4572-78 > 4572-78. The sequence continues at coordinate 7,521 of NBMH01000106.1, forward strand.
GGCGATATGCCAACTCCCAAGAAATTATAATTATATTCATATCAAGCATAATTAGTACAGCTTTATTTTTATCGTTTGTATTTTTCGTGGGCAATCCTGTTCGTCCCATGCCCTTAAGTGTGGTGGCATTGGGTGGGATATTGACATCTGGTGTATTCATAATTTTGCGTTATCGTCAACGTATATTGACAGGTTTATTGGGCAGATTAGAGAAAATCTTTGGTGCCCCTGACCGCCAACGAGTTTTGATTGTCGGTGCAGGGGAATCAGGGCAGTTATTAGCTTGGCAAATCCAGAGCCATAGACAGCATTACGATTATGAGTTGGTTGGTTTTGTAGATGATAATGTGGAAAAATTAGGTTTAAGTGTGCGAGGGGCACCAGTGCTAGGAAATCGGCATGATATTCCTAAAATTGTTAAAGAACGAAGTGTGTCTTTAATTGTGATAGCCATTCATCGCATATCGGGTAAAGAGTTTCGTGAGATTCTTTCGATTTGCTTAGGCACATTGTCACTTGTTAAAATTTTACCTGATTTCCTAAAAGACATGAATACCTTAAATGGTGTCCTGCCATTAAAGGATATTACACCGAGAGATTTGCTTGGCAGGCAACAACATGAAGTTGATGAGGAAGCATGTCGTGGTCTTATCACAAACAAAGTTGTTTTAGTCACGGGAGCTGCTGGGTCAATTGGTTCTGAACTTTGTCGGCAAATATTAAAACTTAAACCTAAACAATTGTTATTATTAGATAATAACGAGTCGGGTGTTCATGATTTATTCATTACCATTAATAGGCAACAAGATATTTCTGAAACATCATTAGTTAACATCGTACCAATTGTAGCAGATATTACCAACCATGCTCGAATAAATCATATTTTTATGGAATATAATCCTAATATTGTTTTTCATGCGGCTGCCTATAAGCATGTACCTCTAATGGAACAACACCCTAGCGAAGCGATACGGGTAAACATACTTGGAACGCATGTTCTAGATACTTTATCAGCTAGTCATTCAGTAGAACGATTTGTTTTGATTTCAACCGATAAAGCAGTCAAACCCCATTCCGTGATGGGAGCGACGAAGCGTGTCTGTGAAATGATAATCGCTGATAATATGCAATTTTCCGAATCTCATGCAGAGGGATATAATGGACATAAATCTAATGGACATTATAAAAATAATGATAGCCCAAGAACATTATTTACGGCGGTTCGGTTTGGGAATGTACTTGGTAGTCGCGGCAGTGTTGTGCCGACTTTTGCTCAACAGATTGACATGGGTGGCCCCGTTTCGATTACTCATCCTGATATGACTCGTTATTTTATGAGTATTCCTGAAGCGGTACGCCTTGTTATCCAAGCTGCTTCATTGACGCATGGGAATGATATTTTTATGTTAGACATGGGACAGGAAATTCGTATTGAAGATTTAGCACATAAAATGATACGGTTGCGTGGCTTGCGTCCTGGTAAAGATATTGAGATTATTCATACTGGTATTCGTCCTGGCGAGAAATTGCGTGAGGAATTATTAGGGGACGATGAAGAAAAAATTTCTACCAGTCATCCTAAAATATTTCGTATCCAAAATAATGGCTATCAGTTTGGGAGTGATGTTTTATTGGAACGCATTTCTTGTTTAGATAATATTGTCAATACAAATGATAATAATGAAATATTACAAATTTTATGGGATTTGGTAGGAGTTGGGAGTCTACAAAAGATTAAGGGGTCAGACTTTAATCATGCAAAAGATAAATCTTTTGCACCAATAACTTCAAAATAGAGGTAAAATTTTGTGGAATTTAAAGATTATTTAGCGATTGCTCGTAGGTGGTGGTGGCTGACAGTGGTGGGTATTGCGATTGGTGCCGGGATAGGTTATGTTATTTATCAACCTGAAGTGCCGTTGTATCAAGCGACTACAACATTGATGATTGGCAATTTTGTCAAAGGTTCTTATGGCTATGCCAGTGAAGGCGATATAGCTCAAAGCAAAAATTTTGCCCAAAGCTATCAGCAACTTATTAAGCGTGAACCTGTTTTGAGTCCGACGGTTAAAGCCCTTAACTTGGATATACCATGGACATCTTTACGTGGTAGTGTAAGTGCTAGTTTAGTTCCCAATACGCAATTATTTGAAGTCCAAGCAACAAGCCGTGACCCAATTCAAGCAAAATTGATAGCTGATGAAGTTGCCAATCAACTTATTCACCTAAGTCCATCTGCTTCCGATAAGGAGCGAGATGTTACACTTAAGTTTGTTGAATTTCAAGTGGTTGACCTAGAGGAAAAAATCAACAACATTCATCAGCAAGTCATGGAACTTGAAGCTTCGAAAGACCTTGAAACAACGCGGCAGGGTGAACAAAAACGTGAAGAAAAAATTAAGGAGCTTCAAGCACAATTAACCGAATGGCAAAGCACGTATGCTTCGTTATTGAGTCATGTAGAGGATATGAACCCCAATAATTTAATCCTCCTTGAGTCGGCAACAATTCCTACCCAGCCATATAACATAAAAACACCGATGGATAATGTGCTCATGGGAGCTTCTATTGGCTTAAGTGTGGCAATTGCCATTATATTTTTATTTGAATTTTTGGATGATACACGATATTCTACATTGGTGCTGATGGAAAACGTACCTTAAGACCAAATTTTCCTCGATTGTTCTTTTGGCAAAATGGACGCAATGCTCCCAAAACTGACCCTGCTTCAAAATTGGTGGTTGACCAGGATTTCTTTTCGCCAATTGCTGAAGCGTATCGTGTGTTACGCACCAACATTCAGTTTTCAAAAGTAACAAATCCTTCGCCCATCATTGGCGATGGTCATGGCTCAAGCAGGCAAGCGAGTCGTTTTAATTGATGCTGACCTGCGTCGCCCTAACATGCATAATTTTTTCGGTCTTTCTAATGATGTCGGTTTAACTGATGTATTGATTGATGATATATCTGTTGAAGATGCACTTATCAAAGTTGGGGAAGATGATTTGCAGATACTGACCAGTGGCGGGATTCCTCCTAATCCTGCCGAACTTGTCGGTTCGCCACAGATGGAAACATTACTTCATAAATTGGAGGAGCAAAATGATACCATTATTATTGATAGTCCTCCGTTATTAGCTGTGACAGATGCCAGTCTTTTATCGGCAAAAGTTGGCGGCACAATACTTGTGGTTGATGTGGGACGAACACGCCGCGAAGCATGTCAACGAAGTAAAGTTATAGTTGACCGCGTCGGTGGAAACATGATGGGAGTCGTCCTAAATAAATTGAATCCTCGTAAAGCAAGAGGTGGTTATAATTATTATTACTATAACTATTATTATACTAGCTCAAATGAAAATGGACGTACTAGACATAAAAAACGAACTAAAAGAACAACGTCTAAAAAGGAAAGTCAAGTAACTTCAGCAGACTAGTATGTAAGATGAATATGAGTCCTATCAACCACACGAGGTAATGGTCAAACAAGAAAGGTTTTTAAAAACCTTTCTTGTTCACGAGGTAATGGTCAAACAAGAAAGGTTTTTAAAAACCTTTCTTGTTAGTAGACCCCAACCCCCAGCCCCTTCCCCTACGAGGAGAAGGGGAGTAAGATTCACCTCTCCCTGTGGGGGAGGGGTTAGGGATGGGGGTGAACGGTTTAAAAACCTTTCTTGTTTTAACCATAATAGGTTTCCTTACCAACACGAATTTGTGCGGTAGGGAAACCGCACATACTAATATTGCAATGTGTTGCATGAGTACGATAGGCACAGTAGTGGTTATTGCCTTTGTTGGCTATAAATATTGGACAACGCCACAGACTGACCCTATTTTAACATTACCTACTCCCACACCGTCAGCAACGTACACACCTGAAGGCAATATAGCTCCTATTATTTCAACAACTTCTTTAGATGGTGTCTCTACTACTGTTCCCGAAATGCCAATCACGGGAGTAAAACAACGGATAGTCATTCCAACCCCTCAACTTGGCGGTGAATATTTGACGATTATTCCTGAACGAGAAAGATTAGGCTGGATATCAAATTTAGATGACCAACCGTATATGAATGACCCTAATTTGCATGCTGGATTTTTTCAAGGGCATGTCTACCAGAGTTTTATTCAGTTTGATTTGTCGGGAGTGCCACCTGGAGCAAAAATCGTTTATGCTGTGTTGGAGTTATCAGGATTAGGAGAAGAAAATTTGCAAGATGGGGGAATATGGCAAGTACGTTTGCTTGATTCAAGCATTGATAATCAATGGGTAAATTTGAAGTATGACACGATGAATGAAGCACCTGTAGAAATAACGATTTTACCTGCCTTAACATCGGCTAGCTTATCGCGGAATACTATCAATATTTTTCCTCTTGGACCCGAACAGTTATCAGTTTTACAACGTCGGGTAGAGCATGAAACGGTTTCATTTCGCATAGATGGTCCAACATCAGGGGAGGACAATCTTTTTACATGGGATACTGGCTATGAGCGAGATGTTGCTGATGTCAGTTACATAGGTGATACAGTTGATAGAGCAGAAGACCATGAACTTGGTTTGGGAAGACTGCCTGTGTTAAGACTGATAACGGGACCCCCTGAATATGTTTTCATAACACCCATGCCTGCCCCCGAAAATCTTATTACTGAAGCGGCACAAGCCGTTTTAGCAACGGAGCAGGCTCAAAAAATTGGTACAAGTACTCCTACTCCTAGAAATCGGACAATTCCAATTATAGTTGAGCCAAACCCACCGCCTGCCAATGCGACCACAGCTACATACCAAGCTGAATTACTAACAGCAGTTGCCATTCTAGTTGGTACGGTTACGCCCACGCCATTAAATGTGTGGACAGCAACTCCATCAGCAACTCCATCAATAACACCGACACCAACGCCTACTTCGACTCCGACTCCGACATCTCCACCAACACCGACAATAACAATAACACCAATTAGAAATTATGTGGTCGTTACCAGCACGCCCGAACCTGAAAATTTACTTACAGAGATTGCCCATGCTATACAGGCAACTATAATCGCCAAGACAACGGGAACGTATACACCGGTGCCGCTTAATTGGGTGACACCTTTTATTGAAGAACCACCAGATTCTGATAAATATCAAAATGCCGCTACTGTCATTTTTGTTTCTCAATTGGCGACGGCTCAATTTATTTTGGAACATGCCGCTGGTAATGACTCATTAACACCTATACCTGTAGCAACACCAATTGCTATTTGGACAGCGACAGCGACCCCCGTTTTTGTGTTACTTAGGGATATAGGCATTGACACTGAGCCGATAATTATTCCTGATTTTACACCTACGCCATATACCGTTCCTAAAGTATTAATTGGTAAGATTGCCTTTAAGTCGGATAGGCTTGATGTAATGAGTTCCCAAGAAACAAATGAAACGGATAGTGATGTGTTATCAGTGGGAAAAATATTTGTTATAAATCCAGATGGAAGTAATTTAGCATTACTCACGGATGACATTCATTATTACATGGCATTTGAACGGGACACTTACTCTGCTGACCAAAATTATCGAGCATTTGTGAAGCGAGGAATCGGTTCGGCGTTAGATATTCATTTTCAAGATGATTTATTCGATTTTGAAGACCAGATTACTTTCTTTGGGGCAGGGATTGCCTATGACCCCGTTTGGACACCCATGAATGACCAAAATATTGCCTTTGTTGCTACGGAAGGAGGAAGCGATGATATATGGGTTGTCAATCGTGACCGAACAGGTTTGAAACAATTGACTAGCGATTTGGGTGGATATTGGGACAAACGCCCGTCATGGTCTCCCGATGGCACCATGATTGTCTTTTATTCAAATCGTACCCACAGACGACAAATTTGGTTGACTGACCCCGATGGCTATCATCAATACCGTCCTTTTCCAAATGAATATGAGGACTGGGACCCAGTGTGGATTAAATATCGTGATGCTCCTCGTGAACATGCATGGGATCCAACACCTATTCCTGAAGAATAGAAAAAATTGACTTGTAGCCGTGATTTCCAATCATGTAGCAGACAAAGCACGAAAATAGACGTAACTGTTTGCCAAACAAATTTTAGTAAAAGAGGATAAGACATGACCCTATCAGAAATGATTAAATCTGCCCAAATAGTTAGTGGGCAATATGGACAATCTCCAAATGTTATGCTTAGTATGGATGTTTGGGAACAAATTGTCACTACTTTGAAATATATACAAGACAATGACCATGTTCAGACACATCACAATGATTGGACAAAATTGGAACGATTTGAGATGGTCTCAAATCTCAACCATGTTCTGCCAAATTTAGACACTGTTGAGATTAACATTAGAATAAAAAAGGCTCTCAACTTTACTGCTTATTCAGCTCGCCAAATGGTAGATGAGTATGTATTTCGTCGCATTAGTGATATGATGTATGCTGATGAACCGACATTTATCTTAGGCAAAAAATGCTATTGGCATGTACCTGTTATTTTATCATTGACCTCAAAAGGCCGAATTGGTCAGGTGGGGTCTATTGATGTTGACATTGAAACAGGTCAAATGCAAATAACATTGAAACTATTGGAGGAAATCAAAACTAATGCCAAAAATCTTGCTCAGCGTACCACATCGTCAACAGAAACATGATGGTGAGTGTTTGCCTGCTTGTATAGCAATGGTATTAGTGTATATCGGCAAACCAATTTCCGATAAAAAATTGCTCAAGATACTAAAAACAAGCGAGTACGGTACCCCTTCTGACAATATCTTATTTCTGGAAAATCTAGGATTTGATGTTACTTGTACCAGCTCAAATATGACAGAATTAGAATCGTTGATAAATCAAAACTACCCTGTTATTGTTGGAGTCCGTACAGGTGAATTACCGTATTGGAAATATGATACACCACATGCTGTACTTGTGGTTGGTTATGATGACACACAAATTTATCTTAATGACCCTGACCGCATTGAACATCCGATAGCAGTATCAAAAGATGATTTTGAATTGGCTTGGTTAGCACGTTATTATTATTGTGCTTTTATTCGGTAATAGGCACGATTATTCTATTAAGGGCAGGGCATCTTGGTACACTACCTCTACGTAACCACAGAAGCTTTGTCGCTCCATTATCATTTTTAACAACATGTCTCAAAAACAAGAACATATCATCTCTTATGGATTGGCAATTATTATTGCTATCATTACAATCTATATATATTTACCTACACTTGCTCCGAGCATTACATGGGGAAATGGCGGGGCTGATGGTGGCAACCTAGCTGCCGCAGTGGCAACACTAGGTATTCCACATCCACCAGGATACCCAACTTATGTATTAATTGGCTTGGGCTGGTCAAAATTACCACTGAATGGTGACTTAGCATATCGTTTAAATCTGCTTTCTACCACAAGTATTGCTTTCGCTGTGGGATTAAGTATAATTGCTATAACTTTTTTAGGGCGATATTTGGCATTATCGCAAATTCCACTTATAATGGGAAGTGGATTGGGGGGATTGTTTTTAGCATTATCACCCCTTATCTGGTCACAAGCGACAATTACGGAGATATACTCAGTAGGATTAGTGTCATTCACATCGTTAAGTTTGGGATTGATTGTATGGTATTACAAATTTGAGTCATGGAATACTTTTTTAACTGAAAGGGTTTTTCTTGTCGTAATCGGTATCATAAAAGGGTTGAGTTTCGGGATAGTACCGCAAATTGTGTTAGCTACACCAGGCATGCTTTATTTATTGCATGCCTACCACAAACCCCATAAACAAGGATTGACACGTTTTGTGCAACGACTGCTTCTTTTGCTTTGCGGAGTAGGCATTGGGCTTACTGTATTTATATACTTGCCATTGCGTGCAAATTCTCAACCATTTGTCAATTGGGGAACACCTAATACATTACCTCGTTTTTGGGGAATGGTTACGGCGGCTTCATACCGCCAATATTTTACACTTTTATCACCTCATGAATGGTTAATCCGTTTCGTTAGTAGTCTAAGTCATCTTGGACAAGAATTAAGTTGGACAGGTATCATTTTTGCTATATTGGGAGGATATTATCTCTGGCAACATGATAAACCTATTTTGGTTTATTTGTTAAGTTTGATAGGACTAACCGTTATTTTTCGGACAAGTTATCCCGTCATGGGAAACATTGTTTATCTCATACCTAGTTTGCATGGCTTGACAATACTTACAGGTGTTGGCATTGCTGTATTGCTTACACAGGCAAAAAATCAAATCGGTTTAGCAGGATTATTATTGATAAGTTTAGCACTTGTAGGAACGCTTGTTTTTAGAGCAAATAAAATTGCTCCAAGTGTTGATGTGAGTCATGACTATCGGGCAGTTGACTTTGCCCAAGAAACTTTTGCAAAATTACCGCCAGATGCGGTTATTATTTCAAGTCAGGATGAAACGACATTTAGCTTATGGTACTACCAAGCATTAGGAAAACGATTGGATGTAGTTGTGATTGATAGTCGGTTGCTTTTTTATGATTGGTATCAACTAAATATAGCAGTGCAATATCCTGATTTGAACCCATACTCAATCAATCCACAAGATTTATTGACATTAAAGCGTTCAATATACATACTTGATGGTTCGTTAGATG
>NBMH01000251.1 GCA_002084875.1 Anaerolineaceae bacterium 4572_78
CCCCAACGGTCTGCAAGGGTTCCCATTATCGGGGAAAAAATCATTTGGGCTAGAGAAAATGCCATTGTCATGATGCCCAATGCTTCTACACCATCGCCAAATTCACCAAGTCGGCGAGCAAAAATTGGAATGATAATTCCAACACCAGTCATCATTAAGGTTAAGCTACCTGCTAAAAGAAAAATAACGGTACGGACTTGGGCGGGGTCTCGCTGTAATGTGATGACATGACTCGCAATGACCACCTCTCCCAAAATGGGGTCTTTTTCATGGGGTGGTTGATTTGGTGTCATTCTTTAACTCCCAACTCGACCATGACAGTAGCTAAATCCATATAAGTCGTTATAAGTCGTTTCACGTTGGATAAACCCATCAGCAACATCATAAATTGACACGCCACGAAAACTTATGGTTTTACCTGTGGGCTGTAATGGTTTTCTAAAAATGGGTAAATCTTTGTCATGAGTGCCAGTGAATGTCCATTGCACAACCACAACAGTTTCAGCAGCGATGGTGCGTTCTACTTCCCAATCCATTTCTGAAAACCCATCAAACCAAACTTCCCAAAACTGCTTCATGTCATCAACTGAAAGTGGGTCTCTGACAAAAGCATCGTCATGAACCAAATCTAGTACGAAATTTGGTGAACAAAAAGTACTCATTTGTTCACTGTTTCCAGACGCTAGTGCCGCTAAATAATTAGAAATAGTTTGAAGTGTATTTTGTATATTTGTCATAGATGTAATTTTGCCAAAGCAATTGCTCCCCACAATGGAGCGTCATCTCCCAATTCAGTCGGGACAATATCTACTGGGATTTCAGGAATGGTAAATTCACGGGCTGTTTCACGGACTGATTGCCACCATGCATCTCCTGATTTTGCCACCCCTCCGCCCAAAATAATTCGTTGAGGATTCATTAAATTTAAGGCAACTGCCAAGCCCTTGCCCAAAAAATGTCCTGCTCCGTTTAAAACGGCATTTGCTAAAGGGTCATACATGTTAGCCGCTTCATTGACATGTTTTGCGGTCAATCTTTGAACGGATTGATTGACACAATTTAGCAACTCTCGTCCTTCAGTCGGATTCATTTCAATAGCTAATTTTGCCAGCTTAGCGATAGCAGGTCCACATGCCTCTGCTTCTAAGCAACCTTGTTTACCGCATGCACATGGCATACCTCTAGGATTGACAACAATATGCCCGATTTCACCCGCCATGCCATTAAATCCGTTGTATGGTTTGCCATTGATAATCCATCCGCTACCGATACCCGTACTGACGGTGACATACAATAATGAGTCACATCCTCGCCCTGCACCAAATTTATATTCAGCCAATGCTCCCATATTAGCATCGTTATCAATTACCACAGGAACCGCAAATTTATTTTGTAATTGTGCTTGTAAAGGGATATTTTCCCAATTTGCCACATGATGTGACAAATGGACAATGCCCTGCATTTGCGGGGGTGATGACTCGTTGCAACCCAAGCCATTTATAATTGTTGCTATAGGTAACAGCTGCACTTAATTTTGTGCCACCAAAGTCTAAGGCTAAGACAAGGTTATCTGTTGTCATGGCTACTCATAATATCGGTTTTTCTTTTTTTGTCAATTCTAGTGGATAGCACGAATATCATAAACACATTTTGAAAAGCTACTGGTAAATCAGGGGAAACATCATACTTTTTTGGGTAGCTTAAAATTTTAACATCATCTCGAAAAGCATCTTGCATTGCCCTATACTCTTTACCAAAGTAGATGCTGGCACCTGTAGATGTGGGATAACGACTACTTAGTAGACCAATATTTCTTTTTGCATGGGTTACACTCCTTTGGGTATAAAACCGGAAGTTAGATGAACCGTAGTAGAACAAACTATTTACATCAGTATTCTTTTTTACCCAATCATATAACTCAAATTCTGTTTTGTTTCTTTCAGACATTTCATTTGGAGGAATATTGAGAGAATCTACCCGTTTCCAGACATTTCCAACAGGTTGAACTAAAAACTGACTAGGATACAGGTAATTGACACCAATAAAAATTACACTGATGGCAATCGTGGTTAAGAATCGTACTTTAGCCAAAGATAATTTATAAGATGTATTTTGAACAATCTGAATTATCACATAAGGTATGATAAAATATAACAGTAACCATTTATCCAAAGGAATATTAATTATGATAGACAACGCCTTTAAAAACAATATCAGAATAACTGTCTGGATACCTATACTTAACCAATTATACCGAGTTATTGTTTTATGAAAATATGATTGAAGGATAACAACAACACATAATATCACACTCCAACTATACAAATATTTAAATTCAAAGAGTAAAAAACATGTTAATGCAAAAAGCAATATTTGCCTAAACCGAATTGTACCTAATTTTGATTGGGTAGTAATAATATTTATGAAAAAGGCAATGTAAAGATACAACGGTAAATATATAAATCGTACCATACGCATTTGAAGCTGTAATATTCCCGTAAGCGACCAAATTTCAAAATATAGCCAAATAAATTTTAAAAAGTACGTAGCAATATATGTATAAGATACAGCAAAAATTAATAGATAGAGTAATATCCAATCCCATTTGGTTGGTTTAGATAAAAGAATAACATACACACCATAAAAAAATACAATCAGAACTAACCTAAGCCCATACATACCAGTAAATAAATGAGCTATCGGAAGTTGGATGATTAGTAAAACAATAAAAAGAAGATTATGGTAATTAAAAGTAATCACATTGATATTTGTTAAATAATTAAATAACCTATAAACAACAAAGCAAGTCCCTATAATGCCCAAGTATGCCCATATTAAAAATTCCTGCTGTTTTTTGTCAAGTGGTTGTTCAAAAAATCGAGCAAAAAAACTAGGGAAAATACGAAGAGCATTTTCCTTTGTTTCGGCGTATTCACTAAAAGATATATCCATATTAGGAGGTATAACCATACTAGGAGATATATTTTGAACATCACTTGGGCTTTTATTAAAATTGAAAAGAATCGGGGATGCTCCCAAAAAAATACAAACAACTAAACTGGTCAATAACATAGCTGATTTCAGATTATATTTTCGCCGAGTAACCGCTACCACTGACAGAAATAATTGGGAGAAACAAAATCCCGATACTGGATGAAGATTGGCAGATAAACCAACAAAGAAAGCTACAAGTGGTAAATTCCACTGTTTTTTTGAAAAGATTGATATAAAAAATAGATAGATGAGCCATGGTGCAACCGTCATAAAAATAGAACGAGCTAGTATATTATTAAAACCAACCAACCCCCAAAATGAGATAAGAACTGAGTTGCGTGGAATAGAAGAAATAATCGCTATAGAACATGCCGCAAAAGCATTTTCAGTAAGGTAATGAACCAATACAAACATTCCAATAAGATAAACCATGATTGTTATTGGAATAAGCCCAACCAAAGCAAATTCATAGCTACCTGTCAATTTTATGAACTGTCCTATCAACCAAAGATACGATGGTGTATAAAATTCAAAGTAGGTTGCATCATGGTAAACAGGGTCTCTGCTAAATAATTCAGGATGATTTAGCTTTAATACCCAAACGTATCAACATAGACATAACAGCAATAAGGATAACAGCTATCATATCAATGTCATACGATAAACTTTGGAATATTATAAAAAGCCGCGTAGAGAAAAGCAACACGGATAACGTCTGAAGAGACATTACTTTTATTAGTAATAGTCTATTTGATCTAATTAATTGCCAACCACTACGTGCATTTTCTATCCACCTTATTATTCTATTCGTATTTTCAATTGATGGCAATGGCATCCACAAGGAAATTACTCCCACTAAAACAAAAGAGACACAAGTTGATAATAATATTGGATTAAAATCACTTAGAAACAGATAACGAATAACAAGTAAAATTATTCCCCAGCAACCAAATGTCAATAACATAATAAGTGTACTACCTGCTAAAAAAGATATGTATTTTGAAACTGGTAAATCATTTTTGTACTTTAGATAGGTAGCACTGTAAGCTATCCCTGCACTCATAGGTAAGTAGTTAGCAAATGCTCGCACACATTCTATTCCCAACCATTCTCGGAAAATTAGTTTTACACCAAGTATTTCGATGAATAATTTTAAATTAAAACCATTAACAGTAATAGTAATGAAAAATAATACTGAAAGTGTAAAAAGGGATAAGGTATTGATTTTTCGTATATTTTCCAATTCGTGCCAGTAACCACTAGTTACATATAAAATTAAAGTAATAAACAGAAAAGTAAAAACATAAGATAGAAATTTTCTGGGGAGAGTATTGTTTTTCATTTTTTCATGATAATCCAAATGAAAGTAGGAAATAATGGCTTAAAATAGCTGTAAAAAAGTTTACTAATCTTATGCTTAGGAGAGTTTTCAGTCAGCATGTCATTAGCATAAAAACGTGAAGGATCATCAAGTATTTTCTCTGTATAATCAACAATTACAAAATCCTTGACCAAATCTTTTAATTGATGGTGAAAAAGAAGATTTTCATAGTAATAGTTTCCTTTACCCGATACTCTTAGATAGTAATGGGCAAATGGTTTCGGTAACCAACTCAAAAAAGGGAGCTTATGATGAGGTTCAATAATTTTTGTTCTATTTCCACCCGCAAAATAACATAACCCATTTGGCTTTAAGACTCGATAAATTTCCTTCATCATTATTTTTGGGTAAGGAACATGCTCATAGATGTGTGAACAGATAACAATATCAAATGTTTCATCCTGAAATGTCATACGTTCTGCATTAGTCACCATAAACTTTAGATTATTGGGTTTTTCTTGTTGATTACCCTTTTGAATTGCAGAAATATCAATGTCAATTGCTACTAAATCTAAACCTGATATTGCAAGAGGAATTGATATTCTACCTGACTGACAACCTATTTCTAGGACTAGACAATCCAAAAGCTTTTGAGCATAAGCGTCTTTTATGACAGCCAATGTTTTTTGAGCCTTTATTTTACGACTGGATTCTGTAACATGATATAATTCTGAAAAGTTAGATTGATAAATAGTTGACATTGCTATATTCCTTATTCGCTGTATGATATTAATTAATGATACTATTAATAAGTAACTTTAGGTTAAAAATGCACTAATACGAGGAGTTGTAAAAACAGTGACAATAATTGTTGGTTTCTCAATCATTGAATTTGCCTTTTACATATAAATACAAATTGATAAGTTAGATGGAGAGACATTAACTTATTAATATGAGCTTACCGTACAGTTGCTTCAATAAATATTCTTGCCTCAAAATATTTTCCTATTAACGGAATATATGATAAAGGATGGATAAACCTTAATGTATTGTAATGCGGTAATAACCTAAGTTTGTTAACCCGAAAACCAGCCTCCTATGTAAATATAACTTACCATTTACTTTTAATGATGCTCTAATGTTATTCAGTATTTTCACCCATTCCTTATCATATACATGTCCCGAAAAATCCATTGCAAAACCAACATCAAAAATTTTTTTATGTGTTTGACAAAAATTTTCTATCTCCGAATGAACAAACTTGGCATTAGCAATACCAAGACGATTTTTTCTATTGTTTGCAGAATCAATGAAAAATTCTGAAAAATCAACACCAATATATTCTTTTACTTGTGGTGCCACATACTCCATAAGCATACCATTGCCACATGCAAAATCAACTGCTACATGTGTGTTATTAAGACTGAAGTAACTAACCAATCTTTCAAGCCGTATTGGAGAATGATTTTCATAATTATCAACATATTTTTTCCCATACATTTCTTTAAGTTCTAAAGATGATTTCATGTTTTCTTCTTTATATACTAACAAAACGGTTTAGAAATATCTTTGACATCATTAGTCAATGTACTACCATTACCAAATCAATATATTGTAATCCCTAGCTTGAATAGCCATGCGTTCTGCAAGCCTATTATCAGTCAATAATGTGCTTATTTTTTCAGCTAAATCTTCAACATTCTCACTTTCAAAATAAAACGCACCTCGCCCATCTTCAATGGCTCCGATATTCCCTCCTACATAACTGATAATAGCTGGGGTACCGCAGGCCATTGCTTCCAATGCTATTAAAGCAGCTCCACCTTCAGTATCTCCTTTTTTATCAATACATGAAGGCAAAACAAAAATATTCGTGGACTGGAATAGAGATACCAAATCATCTTCTGGAATAAAACCAGGTAGTTCCACAACATCCTCCAAATCCCATTTTAAACACAATTCCTGTAAATGCGAATATAAGTATCCATTTCCTCCTAAAACCAGTTTTACATCAGAATATTTTTTCTTCACAAACAACATTGATTCTAATACAAAACGATGTCCTTTACGTTCAACCATTCGCCCCGTAAAAAATATCACCTTTTTATCTTTGCAATGATACTTTTCAAGGACTGCATAATTTTTTGGTGCAGGATAATAATAATTAACATCAATGCCATAAGGCAAAAAATGCACATCGTTCCGCCCACTTAATGCTTTAGCGGCTTCAACCGTTGCCTGGCTAATTCCTACAACGATATCTGCATGATTAATCGCTTTACGCAAAAATGGTTTCAAGATTTGCAT